>JAFARZ010000121.1 GCA_019245115.1 Streptosporangiaceae bacterium
CAGCTGGATGATGTTCTCCGACATCGCCGGCCTGCAGCCGCGCGCGGACGACACGATCGAGCTATGGCCGGTCGACATGGGCTACGACCACTTCACGATCAACAACGTGAGCTACCACGGCAGCGACATCACGATCGTCTGGCAGAAGCCCGGCGGCACCAGGTTCTATCCGGCGGCGCCGATGGGCTACTCGCTCTACGTCGACGGGCACCGCGCGTTCACCGTGGACCGCCTGGCCCACGTCACCTGGGACTCGCATAACGGCCACGCGACCGTCACCGGCGGCAGCGGCGCGCAAGCCGCGCAGGTCAGTTTCAGCGACCGCATACCGGTGCCCGCGGCCAACCAGGTCAGCCTTTCTGGCAATGCGCGGCTGACGGACAGTTTCCAGAAGGCAGGCGTCGATCTCAACCCGGCTCAGGCATCCTCGCCCGACCTGGCCGAAGGAAAGACCGCGACCGCGTCATTCACCACGACCACCCCGGCAGCGCTGGCCACCAGCCCGGCCAACGCGGTGGACGGCTTCACGATCAGCGGGCTGCCCGTCGTGTCCGGCTCCTACACCGGCACCAACCCGATCTGGGGCGACCTCGGCTCACCCAACGCCCAGGACTGGCTGCAGGTCGATCTCGGGAAACCGGCCAGGTTCAACGACGTGAAGGTGTACTTCTACAGCA
The DNA here is from genome assembly GCA_019245115.1 of Streptosporangiaceae bacterium. GTDB lineage: Bacteria > Actinomycetota > Actinomycetes > Streptosporangiales > Streptosporangiaceae > JAFARZ01. Next base: position 678 of record JAFARZ010000121.1, read on the forward strand.
ACAAGGCGTTCGGCTCCGGCGGCAACACGTACCGGGAACCGGCCGCTTACACCGTGCAGTACTTCAACGGGTCATCCTGGGCGGACATCCCGGGCCAGGTGCGCAGTCCGCAGACTCCGGCGCCGAACTACAACGAGGTCACGTTCGCGCCGGTGGCCGCCCAGCTGGTCCGGATCATGGTGACCCCCATGACCGGGTTCGCGGTGGGGATCAAGGAGATCCAGGTCTTCGACTATCCCAGCCGGCGCTGAGGATCCAGGAGAAAGATGAAGGGTTCTGGCCGCGTTGAATTGGCCTAGGCCTGCGGCCGCGGCGGCGGCCGCCGGCCTGCTGGTGTCCTGTGTCACCTCAATGAGCGCCCTAACGAGACCGCCTTCGGCGCGGGCGGCTGCCTCAGGTCGGCGGACCGACCGGTTCGTGCTGGACAGCCCGGTCGACCCCGCTTATGTCTGGTACGGGTTCGGGCTGGAGCGGGCCGGCACGCTGGACCGCGCTGAACACGTTCTGCGGGTGGCTGGCCGGTAACGACAGCACCTATCATTTCGGCACCTCGGCCCAGGCGGTGCGGCAGACCTGGGACGCTCTGGTGACCGCGGCCGACGCCAAGTCCATCACGACCCCGGACGGGCTGGTCTGGACCGGTGACCTGATCCGCGCGCTGACCTGGATCCTGCTGTACAGCGACCACAACTATCCGGTGCTGGCCGGTGATCTCGCGGCGCTGGCGTCCGGGCAATCGGTCCCGTTCCCGCCGCCTCCGATACAGGAACCAGCGGGTGTGCCGCCGGACAACAACACCGCCGCCTATCTCGCCATCACCTGCGGCGACGCCAGCGCCGCGCGACCCGGAGTTCTACCAGCGGATGGTCGCCACCGAGTCGGCGCGGCTCCCGTTCCTGGGCGGCGAGCAGGCCAACATCACGCCATGCGCGTTCTGGCCGTTCCAGCCAGGACCGCCGGTCTCGCTGACCGGCGATCACGCCCACGGCGTGCTGATCGTGGACTCCGACGGTGACCCGGCCACCCCGTACTCGGGTTCACAGCTCATCCATTCCGATGTCCCGGGCTCGCGGCTCATCACGCTGCACGCCTCGGTGCACGTTCCTTATCCCAGCTACGGGAACGCGTGCGTGAACGACGCGGTCAACAGCTACCTGGCGACCGGTCAGCTTCCCGCAACCGATCTGACCTGCTCCTGAACTGGTTGTCCCAGGCCGCTTCGGGCGGCCTGGGACTGGAGCGGCAGACGCGTCGGCTCAGAGGTGGAAGGCGGCGGTCATGGTCGCCGCTGACGCCGCTGAGGCGAGCTTGGGCAGGCCCAGCAATTCCTCAGTGGTGCTCAGCAATGAGTAGTGGCTGAAGAAGGTCCCGGACTTGGCACCCGCGGGCGTGCTCGGGCTGATCACGATCGTGGGCACCCGGCAGCTGGCATCGGTCGTCGTGGTGTTGTCGCAGTCCTCGATCGGGTAGCCACCTGAGCCTTCGTCCCAGGTGATGAACACGGCGGTGGTCCCGGCCCGGTACTGCCTGCTGTTCAGGATGGCCGGCAGGTGGCTGGCCAGCCACGCGTCACCCTGCGCGATGGTGCCGTCGTGCATGTCATCGATCAGGTTCGGGGTGATGAACGAGAACGCGGGCAGGGCGTTGCCGGCCAGATCGGTGGCGAGCTGGGTGTACGGGACGTCCTTGCTGGCGCAGCCGGACAGCGACGGGTAGTACGCCGGAGGGTTGTGCCGCACCGCGTATTCGCCGGAGTTCGACTTGTCGCAGCTGGACGGCATCGATTCCTGGTATGCCTTCCAGCTCTCGCCCTGCCCGAAGATGCTTCCGGCCGTCATGTCACAGATCACCGAGACGTCGCAGTCCAGGTAGACCGTGGCCGGTAGTGAGCCCTGAGCGATGCCCGAGGTGGCGGCGAGGTAGTTGGGCAGGCTGGGGTGCGTGGTGTTGTGGTAGTCGGTGGCCAGTCCGCAACTGGTGGCGAGGGAGTTGATGTAGGGCGCCTGGGACGTGTTGCCGATGATGTCGCTGAAGCTGTGGTTCTCCATCCAGATCCAGATGACGTGCTGGTAAGTGTGCGGCGCGGTCGCGGTACCACAGGGTCCTGAAGCGGCGGCCGAGGACGCGGCCGGAGACGCGGCCGTCACTCCGGCCGCCGTTGCGATCGTCGCGAGCACGATGGCTCCCATGACAAGGAGTCTGTTGCGCACATGCCCTCCTGGCGAATGTGTCTCCGCTCCAGGAACAAGCGTGCCTGCTGGCCCGCCGTCGCATCCACCAATTCCGGGAAAACACCTGGCGTCAGCTACTGTCCCCGGCGCGGCCGGTTGCGCTGGACGGCGTGGAGGAAAAGGACATACCGGAAGAGGAGGGCCGGTTTGCAGGCGTTCCAGAATAACGCGCATTCGCGACATGTCGGGCATGTCGCCTTTGCTGGAGTGGGCCGGCCAGCGGGGTAAGCTACGCGTATCAGTACATAGCGGGCACATGGGCCGACCATTTTGTGGAACAAAAGAGCCCCCTGGAAGGAAAGGCGCCGGAAAGCGGCGCCCAATCCTCCGCGAGGCTCTTTTATTCCGCGTCGTCCACCGCAGCCGCCGTCACATAACGGTTATATCCCGACAAATCGAGTCGTGGGCCGCGGGCCGTTTGCCGTGGCCGTTTGCCGCGGGCCGTTTGCCGTGGCCGTGGCCGTTTGCCCCGCCCGCCATGACGCGCCGCAAACCCGGCCTGTTCACTTCCCGGCCCCGGTCCCCGCCCCGGAACCAGAATCGTAATCGGCCTTTGGCCCATAGCGGCTGGAGGAGCCGTGCCATTCGAGGCAGCCGGCCATCCAGCCCTGGGCGCCGCGCAGGAACCGGTGGAGTTCTGGGGAGGGAAGGGCGGCTAGTTCCTGCTGGCTGGCCTGGAACGCACGGACGAAGTCGTTGTGCAGTGCCACGGTGCGCTCGGTCGCTTCCCTCAGCGAGCAGTCCTCCTCGGCGGCGATCAGCAGTACCACGTTGGAGTCGGGTAGCTCATCGGCGGCCTCTTTGGCGGCCGAATGCAGGTCGTTGACGAGCACCGAGGCGGTACCGGCTTGCATGAGCGCCCGGTGTACCCGCCGCTCGGCGAACAGGCCGGCGGGCAGCTCGTACGCGCCGATGACGTCGATGAGGATCATCGAGGTGTAGAAGCTGTCGTGCTGGCGGGCGGCCAGGTACCGCCAGACCGGTGGCGGGGTGCTGAGGTAGCGCCAGGCGGCGTAGGCGTCCCAGCTCACGTACATCTGGAAGGTGGTCTGGCAGGCGCGCATCACCTGGGCCTGGGTGGCATGCCGGGCCAGGTGGCTGGTGGCTGACCTGAGCGCGACCAGCACAGGGTCCTGCCGCACCGCCTCTTCCAGCTGGCTGGTGTAGTGGCCGGCGTCGGGCGGGGGGTCCATCGCCGACATCACCAGCGCCAGCCGGGGTGGCAGTTCGGTCGGGGTGGCGCCCAGCGAGGTCTCGTCGGCGTAGTAATCGTCGGCGGCCCACCATGCCGCGTTCATCTGCGCCGCGACCAGCAGCAGGTCCGGGTCGTCACAGTCGGGGTGGGCGAGCATGGCCAGCCGCCCGAACCCGGTCTCTCCGAAACTGCCGAGCTGGTCGGCGTAGATCCCGGTCTTCCCGGCCCAGGCCACCAGGCGGCGGTTGACCTCCGCGCCCAGTTCCTCGTCGATCCGCACGGTCTGCGGGCAGTACAGCGGCGGGTAGGACCCATCGCCCCAGTCCCGCTCCGCGTACGGCACCGGCAGGAGGAGATCCCGGGCCGGAGGACCGGACATGCCGGGGATGCCGGGGAAACCGGGCATACCTGGGATGCGCAGCGCCGAGGTGCCCAGCCCGGACGGCCCGGCCAGTAGCCGGGCCGCCGGGTCAGTGTCCGTCCGGTCGGTCATGACCCGATGGAGTCGGCCGCTATGAGCAGGTAGTGGAAGCTGCCTTCGCGGTAAGCGGTCAGGAATGACTCCTCGATGCCGGTGGCGACCGATGACTGGGCACGCAGTTCCCAGTAAGGAATGGTCGCTGCGGTGAGGTCGATCACGTTGATCGGTACGAAGCCCGCGGCGGCCAGCGCCTTGAAGTACTCGCTGCGCGGATGGATGTTGCAGTTGTAGCGCGCGTCGATCTCGCTGACGGCCCGGGAACGGCCGCCGGTCAGGTCGTTGGAGCAGCCGGTGACGCACACATACCGGCCGCCATAGGACAGTAGCCGGGCGAACTCGCGGTACAGCTCGTACAGGTCCACGTACATCGTGGTCTCGTTGGTCCAGATTCCCTGGCGGGATCCGGTGCCGAAGCCGGTGTCGAGCATGTTGCGGTAGTGGAACCGGACCCGGTCGGCCACTCCTCGCGTCCGGGCCTGGGCGTTGGCGAACTCGACCTGAGCCTGGGAGATCGTCACGCCGTCCACCTGGCAGTCGAACCGCGCCTGCGCGACGAAGCTGGTGCCGCCCCGTCCCGACCCGGCGTCCAGCAGGTGGTCACCTGGGCCGATGTCACCGAGATGATCAAGGAGCAGATCCGCCTGAGCGGTCTCCAGCCGGTGCAGCTCGCCGATGATCGCCGCATCCCGGCTGTCGGCGGGGGCAGCCACGACGGCCGGGTCGTACTCCCCGACGCCGTAGTGATGATGGTAGAGGCCGTCGATATCGCCGAGCCGGATATTGACCGGGTCCTTCTCGCTGTCCCAGTACGCGGCGACCGACCGCTGGTAGGCGCTGCGCAATACCGGCCGGCCCGCCGTGCCGGCGGCGCGATCCTCATCTTGACGTGGCAAGGTCATGTCAGCGGCTCCTTAGCTGAAGGGCTGGGCGATCTCGACGTTCTCGAGGATGCCGAGCGCGTCGGGGACCAGGACGGCGACCGAGAAGTAGGCGGTGACCAGGTAGGACATGAGGGCCTGGTCATCGATGCCCATGAAGCGGACGTTCATGCCGGGTTCGTACTCGTCGGGGATCCCGGTCTGCCGCAGCCCGACCACGCCTTGGTCGTCCTCGCCGGTGCGCATCGCGATGATCGACGTCGTGTGCTCGCTGGTGACCGGGATCTTGTTGCACGGGAAGATCGGCACCCCGCGCCAGGCCGGGATGTTGCCGCCGAGCACTTCGGTGCTGTGCGGATACAGGCCACGGCGGCTGCACTCGCGGCCGAACGCCGCGATCGCTCGCGGATGGGCGATGAACGCCTTGGTGCTGCGCCGCCGGGACAGCAGTTCGTCCATGTCGTCGGGGGTGGGCGGGCCGGAATGGGTGTGCATCCGCTGGGAGTAGACGGCATTGTGCAGCAGCCCGTAGTCCGGGTTGTTGACCATCTCGTACTCCTGCCGCTCGCGCAGCGCCTCCACCGTCAGCCGCAGCTGCTCTTTGAGCTGGTTCATCGGCTCGTTGAACAGGTCGGCCACCCGGGTATGCACCCGCAGCACGGTCTGCGCCACGCTCAGCTCATACTCCCGGGGATTCAGCTCATAATCGGCGAACGTGGCGGGCAGCACCGGTTCCCCGTCGTGCCCGGAAGTGATCGTGATGTCCTTCTCGCCCTTGCGGTTCTGCGGAAGCCGCGCGGCGTCATGGAAGTCACTGACGCGCGCCTGGAGCGCCTGCGACTGACCCAGGATGGCATCGAAGCGCGTCCGCGACAGCACCAGCAGCGTGGTGTCGGTAAGCGCCACGGCGGTGTGATCCCAGGTCGCCTCCCCGGTCAGTTCCCCGGCGCCGAAGTAACCGCCGTCGGCCACCACGCCCAGCGCCGCGTCCGCGCCGAAAGCACCCGCGCGCGTCCGGTTCACCTTGCCGTGCGCTACCACGTACAGCCCGTCGGCTGGCTGGCCGCGTTCAGCGATAACTTCACCCGCCGCCACCTGCCGCTGGTCGAACGCCGCGGCCAGCGAGCCGAGTACCGCCTCATCGGCGAACCCCGCGAACAGCGGGATCTCCCGCAGGCTCGGCGGCACCACCGCGGCCTGATCCGCGGTCTGCGACACCGCCACCCGGCCGCCGCCCACCGCATACGTCAGCCGGCGGTTCACCCGGTACGTGCCGCCGCTGACCTCCACCCAGGGGAGCACCCGCAGCAGCCACCGCGAGGTGATCCCCTGCATCTGCGGAACTGTCTTGGTGGTGGTGGCCAGGTTCCTGGCCGCCGCCGTGCTAAGACTCTGCTGCGGCGACTGCTCCGGCACCGCTTCGGTACTTATTTCAGCTGACATTCCAACCCCCTAACTCTCTGTTACCGATCCAATACTCGCCCAGAAATTGGCGCGCTCATATATCCCGGACCGGCACAGAAATCTGACTTTGCCGCGCCATCGCGCTGTGATATTGGCGGGAGGCGAATGCTGGCGTTAGGGTAACCAGCCGTGAAACCACAGCCGTTCGTGATAAAAAGACTTATAACAAACGGCGGTGGCTCAACTAAGCGGTAACATGCCCCGGTTTGCGGGCCATTCCGCCGAATTGAGTGACGTCGATGATCTCGCTGATTTCCGTCGCGTCGGGCCGCCACCGTGAGCAGGTCACCACACCGGGTTCGAGGAGGTCCAGCCCGTCGAAGAACCGCAGCAGTTCCTCCCGGTCGCGCAGCGTCATCTGCGCGGAGCCCTGCTGGTTCCAGTACCGTACCGCCTCGGTCATCGGCACGGCGTCGACTTCGGTGGTCGGATGGGAGATCACCAGGTAGCTGCCGGGTACGGTGGCGGCCACCAGCCGGCGCACGACCTGTATCGCCTGGTCGTGGTCGATGACGAAGTTCAGTACGCCGAGCATCATGATGGCGACGGGCTGGCTGAAGTCCAGCGTCCGGCCCGCCTGCCGCAGGATCGCCTCCGGGTCACCGACGTCCGCTTCAATGTAGTCGCAGGCGCCTTCGGGAGTGCTGGTGAGCAGGGCCCGGGCGTGCACCAGCACCAGCGGGTCGTTGTCGACGTAGACGATCCGTGACTCCGGCGCCAGTCGCTGGGCCACTTCGTGAGTGTTGTCCACGGTCGGCAGGCCGGTGCCGATATCGAGGAACTGGCGGATGCCCTGGGCGGCCAGGAAGCGGACGGCGCGGGCCAGGAAGTGCCGGTCCGCGCGGGCGGACCGGACCAGCTCGGGCACGAACGCGAGAATCCGCTCGCCGACCTTCCGGTCAACGGGGTAGTGGTCGTTCCCGCCGAGCCAGTAGTTCCAGACTCGCGCCGAATGAGACACCGACGTGTCGATCTGCGGCTGGGTCCGAGGGTCAGGCGCCTGAGGGTTCGCGGCCATGACGCGATATTAGGGCCCCCGGCCAAAGAACGCGAAGCGTACCATTGATGACACGCAGAGCTGGACCTGGGTACAGGAGGCTGCGATGAGGCTGCGACGGCATCGGCGGAACGTGGTGGTGTGGAGCGGGTCCGCCGCCCCAGCCCGCCCGGGCGCCTTCCACAGTGGGAGGCCCAGGCCAATGTTGCACCGATGGCTGCGCTCCGGCGCGCTGCTTTCGGCCCTCGGCCTGATCCGTCTGGCTCGTGCGATACGAACCCGCTGGTGGGCTCCGCTGACCGGGGTGGTGCTCACGGTGACCGGCGTCATGCTGCGTGGTGTGCCGACGGGCACCATGCTTCTCATCCCGGGATTTCTGTTCTTGCTGTCAGCCGCGTTCCTCCCGGCCGCGCCCGAGGCGGACCGCGTGCGGCGCTCGCGACTCGAGCGTGAGCTGGCCGCATACTCGACCTCGTGCCAGCGGCGCGATCTTGAGGCGATTCTTGACCGGTACTCGGACGGCGTCACAGACGAGCTACGTGACATCCTGGCCCGGCAGGCCATGTCCGCCGGTGACAAGGGGATACCGGGCGGCGGCCACTGCTGAGAACCACGGCCGCCATTCCGACGGCTCAGCCTTGGCTGGCTCGGGCCGCCGGGGTCAGCACGTCGCCGACCGCCTCGGCGAGCAGCGTCATCTGGTAGCAGACCAGGTCCGTCTCACATTCGGGGGAGGCGAGGACGGCCAGGCTGGACCCGTCGCTGATCGCCATGACGAGCAGCAGGCCGCCTTCCATCACCACGAGCCCCTGAGCCGCCTCGCCCGCCTCGAAGATCCGCGCGGCGCCCTGCATGAGGCTGACCAGCCCTGAGGTGATCGCCGCGAACTGTCCGGCGTAAGCCTCGGGGAGCCGGTTCGACACCGCTAGCGGCACGCCGTCCGCGGACACCACGATCGCGTGCGCGACATCGAGAACCTGCGTAGTGAAGTTGGTGACCAGCCAGCTCAAGTCCTGTCGATACGTGTAACTCAATTACCCGCTCCCTCCCCAGCACCGGGTGTCTGACTCTTGGCGCGGCGGATTCCGCTTTGGAACCCCCCCAGCCGGCTCCGCGTGATGTCCGGCGATGGATGCGATTCCGGCGCCATGGCCGCAGGCCCAGGCCAATTCGATGCCGCGGACGCAGGCCCAGGCCGGTTAGACGCCATCGGCGGCTGCGCTTCGTGACTGCCGGCCCGCCGGGTGCCAAGCGACCCGGGAATGAGATTCGCCCTCGGGATGCGGGCCGGCAACCCCGCGGCCGTGCGCTCACCGAGAACCGGATCGGCGACGATCTGGGCCGCGTGCTGCCCGTCGGCCCACGTGTCCGCGGCCGACGGCCAGTTACCGCCCGCCGCGACGGCTTCCTCGCGACCGCCGCCGTAACCGGCTCTATCCGCCGCGGCTGTATCCGCCGCGGCTCTATCCGCCGCGGCTGTATCCGCCGCGGCCGGCTCCTCGCTGCGGAACCAGCGTGACGCCGGGGTGGGTGCCGCGGGGGCGGGCGGTGCCGGTACCGCCGGAGATGCTGCCGGGGGGAACGCCGCTACCTGGGCGGTTGCCGCTGCCTGGGCGGTTGCCGCTGCCTGGGCGGCTGCCGGTACCGCCTGGCGCATCGGGTCCACACGGCGTTCAGGCCCGAGCGCGGTCCCTCCGGGCTGGCGCCTGGGCCAGGAGACCTGGCGTGCTTCATGTTCGATGACGCTATCCGGCAGCCATACCAGTGCGGTCAGCCCCTCCGGGGACCCGGCCAGCAGGCGGACCCGCACCCCGTGTCGCTCAGCCAGGCGCGCGACGGCGAACAGCCCCATGTGACGGGACACCGACACGTCCATGACCGGTGGATTGTCCAGCCGCCAGTTCATCTCTACCAGCCGGGCCTCGGGAATGCCCACCCCGCGGTCGCTGATCTCGATCAGCACGCCCCCGCTGTTCAGCGCTTCGGCTGACACCAGCACCGGGGTGTCCGTGGGGGAGAATATCGTGGCGTTCTCGACGATCTCGGCAAGCAGGTGCACGACGTCGGATACCGCCTGCCCGGCGACCGCTATCCCGGGCTGGATCTTCTGTGTCACCCTGCTGTACTGCTCGATCTCCGAGGTCGCGGCCCGCGCCACGTCGGTGAGCGGAACTGGTTCGCTCCACTTGCGCGCGCCCTCGTGCCCCGCGAGCAGGAGAAGGTTTTCCGAATTCCGGCGCATCCGGGTGACGAGGTGGTCCATCGAGAACAGGTCAGACAGCCGGCCTGGGTCGTCCTCGTGCTGCTCCAGCGAATCGATGGTGCGCGCCAGCCGCTCGATCAGCACCTGGCTTCGGCGGGACAGGTTGACGAACATGGCGTTGAAGCTGCTGCGCAGCATCGCCTCGTTACCGGCCAGACGCACGGCTTCGGAGTGGACCTGGTCGAACGCGCGGGCCACCTGACCGATCTCATCGGCGGACAGCACGTTGATCGGCGCCACCTCCTGATCCGACAGCGGATCCAGCGCCTCGCCCAGCTTCCGTACCCGCTCCGGTAGTTGCACCGTCGCGATGTTGAGTGCGCCTTCGCGCAGCCTGTTCAGCGGCCGGACCAGTGACCTGGCCACGGCAAGCGTCGCGGCCAGCACGAGGAACAGGATCACCGCGGTGAGGAAGCCGATGAGCAGCGCGGAGTCCTCCGCGTCGTGCTGTAGGAGCTGGGCGCGCGTGACAATGGTGCTCGCCAGGCCGAGCTCGACTGCCTGCATTTTCTGCACCGTGTCGGACATCGCGGAGTACCAGCGGGCGGGCGCCGCGGCCGGCCCGATGTTCAGCGCGGTGGTGTCGAGGCTGCCGACGCTGATGACGTACTCCTCGATGAGTTCGGCCTGGTTCACCTGCTGGCCAGCCACGGTGTTACGGAATGAGGCCTGTTCACCCCGCGTGGCTGTCACGTCGAACGCGGCCAGGTCGGTGGCTTGCTCGGACTGCGCGGTGGTCAGCGCCTGCAACTCGCCATCGGCGAACAGCTGCTGCGTGAGCGCGTTGAAGAGGATGGCGCGTTGCTGGGCGGCCACGTCCTTGGCCTGTGCCAGAGCGGTGAGCGCCTGGACGCTGCTTACCAGGCCGGAGTCAGCGGCTCCCTCCGCGATCTGGCTGTTCAGCGCGATCATGTCGCCGATCGGGGCGGCGTAGTCGGCGATCACCGCCAGCGCGGACTGGCTGGCCTGGGCGGTGATGCGGAGCGGTCCCAGATGCGAGATCACGGACACCACGGCGCCGACCCTGGACTGAATGTTCGCCGGGAAGGAGCCGTCGATGCCAGCCGCGAGACCCTGGACCTTCGCGGCCGCCGCGTCTGTCGCGTTGTACCAGCTCTGGAGGGACGCGGCGGCGGTTTTGGGGCTGGCGGCCGGGATGATGCCGGTCGTCTGATCGCGTTCGTCCTCCAGTGCCTGTACCAGGCCGGTGACCTGCTGCCCGAGCTTGGCGAGCTGCGAGATGCGCCCGAATTGAGCGCCGCTGCTGACCGCTGCCGCCAGCCGCAAGCCGCCGAAGACCAGCCCCATGACCAGCGCCATCACGATCACCGCGATCAGCCGCCATGACACCGGCCAGTCCCGCAGGGCCAGCACCCGCCGGCCCCGGAATTGCAGGGGCGCCGATTCCTTGGCGTGCTGATTCGTCCTCCTCGCGCGGAGTCTCGCGCTCGCCAGCCCATGGTTACCCATTCTTGATGTCCCGCCCCGGGTGAGCCGTTCCTGATGTCCTCGCGTGCCACGCGCCAGGACCGGCGGCCTCGACCTGCGCGAATGCAGGATGCCGCCGTGTAGGGCGATCGTAGAGCCTATCGCGAGTATCAGGTAGTGATAATTACCAAGAATCCACAATATTGCGCGAAATATCCAGCAAAACAGGTACTTGTAGCATATTTATGTACACTGTCCGGTTTGTAGAGTTTGATGGCCCAAAGTCAGATATCCGGCGAACCTGCGCGGGTCTCCGGCGGCCCCACACTGGGCCCAGCGCCACCAATGGCGCCATCCATCGCGCCAGGGTGGGACATTCCGGACATCCATCACGATGGATGGCGCCATCCATCGTGCCGGCCGCTAGCTGCTCCAGCCCGGTTTGGTCGCGCTGATCGGCACTGAGCCCGCGATGCCGGAGGGGAGCACCTGCTCGAACGAGCCTTTGTGCCACTGGAAGACGAAGGCCGCCGCGGCCCCGTTCTCGCCTAGTGCGTCGAACCGCACCGGGCCCTGCACGCTGGTCAGCGTGACGCCGCTGTGCAGGTAGCTGATGATCTTGGTGTTGTCAGTGCTGCGTGTGGCGATAATCGCCTGGGCCAGCACCTGGCCGACTGAATAGGCTTCGGCCACGTCCGCGTTGACGGAAGACGCGGTGCCGCCGTACCGCTGGACATACTCCCTGATCATCTGCTTGCTCGACGCGTTGTCGTATCCGGGGTACCAGCCGTTGGGAACCATCATCCCGTTGGCGTTGCCGATGCCCACCGCGCTGGTGAAGGAACTGCCCTGGTCCGGGCCGGCCGCGGCGATGAACAGCTTGGGCGTGTAGTGCTGCTCTTCGAATGCCTGCATGAAAGCACTGACCGTCGGCACGTCGGTGGATCCGAGCACGACGAGCTGCGCGCCTGTTGCTGCCACCTGGTCGGCCGGCGCCTTGTAGGCCGGCACCTCCTCCGGGAAGATCTGGGAGTACACCGTCTGGACGCCGAGCTTCTGCAGCATCGTCTGGGCGAGCTGCACCGGCGGGTCCGCGAACGGATCCTGAGCCATTGGGTAGGCGGCGGTCTTCGGCCGCTCATTGGGCGGCAGCGAGGCGATCCACTGGACGGACGGGACGGGTTCGTCCGCGATCGGCAGGGTCACGTTGAACACGTTGTGGTCGGCTTGGTTGGACGGGATGTCAAAGACCGATGGCGCCCCGCCCGCGCCTTCCACGAAGGCCATGCCGTATCGCGCCGCGACCGACGACGCCGGACCGGTGAGCAGGGAGGAGAAGGGTCCGAAGGCCAGGTCCACGTGGTCGCTGCCGAACAGCGTCTGATAGTTGGTGACCACCTGGTCCGGCGAGCTCGCGTCGTTGAGGATCGTCAGCTTGACCTGCCGGCCGAAGATCCCGCCGTGGGCGTTCACGTCCTTGGCCCACAGCTGGTAGCCCTTCTGGAATGCCTGGCCGTCAGCCGAGAAGTCGCCGCTCAGGGATAGCGACGCGCCGATGGTGATGGGGATCCTGGAATCCATCGACGAGGTGGTCGTGTCACTGGAGCTGCTGGTGCTGGTGCTGGTGCTGGTGCTGGTGCATGCCGCTAGAAGGCCCGCGCTGAGCAGCGCGACGGCACTCGTGACGAGTGCGTTTCTTGGGAACCGAGCGAGATCAATTTTCACAGCAGTCTCCTCCTTCCTCATCGTGCTGGATCACCAGGTCGGGACCGGCCTGGAACATCCGCGAACGTACTTTGGCTGGTTATACAGGTAGTGGGCGCGTCTCGCCTGGCAAATGCGACGAATCCCGATATCTCAGCATTCGACAGATTCCCAGCCCAGCGGCCTCTGCCGGGACGCGAGGAGCGCGATCCGGCCGGGCTGGGGAGCGCGGTTCGTCTGGCGGGGGAGCGTGATCCGGTCAGGCGCGGGACCGTGCGGAGCTTGATCCGGCCAAGGCGCGGGGAGCGTGATCCGGCGGGCGGGGGAACGTGGTCCGGGCCAGGCAGGGGAACGTGATCCGGCTCCTACCGGAGGTGATCACTCTTTCCCCCGCCGAGCGCTTTCAGGCCCGGCCGCGGCTCTGGTCAGTTATCGCGGACAGTTCCCTGCCGCTCGGGATGCGTATTAAGGCGGAACATTCGTGCTGGACGGAAATAAACTGTACGAATACGTACGGTAAATTTCCACATAGCACATAATTTCCGCGCTGTTGAAGGTGAAGCAAGATCTGAGCTGGCGTCCGAGCTAATGGCATCGGTAGCGCATGGCATCGGTAGCACGTGGCATCGGTAGCACACTGTGGCAGGTTCAAGGGCACCAATGGCACGCGAAGCGCCTGGATCCCTCAAAACTCTGTTGTGCACGGTGAGGGCGCTGGACGACGCGGATGAAAAGAGCCTCGCGGAAGAAGGGGCGCCGCTTTCCGGCGCCCTTTCTTCCAGAGGGCTCCTATCTTCCACACGATCGCTGGCCCTGTGCCCGTTATGTGGTGATGCGCGCAGCTCACCAGCCGGGTGCCGCATTTAGGCAAAGGCGATATGGCCGACTTTTCGTGACTGCGGGCGCGGACCTGGTCGTGACTGCGGGCGCGGACCTGGTCGTGTATTGGGCCGCACCCTGATCCAGGCCCCTGACCAGGGTGCGGATCCTTCGTCGCTGGCTTTGGGTCAAGTGAGTTCGATGAGGGGGAAGGCCCGGTGGCGGCGGGGCGGGACGAGGAGGTTCTGCCGCCGGGTGGCGGTGATGAACCGTTCCAGGCCGTTGTCGGCGAACTGGACACCGTTCGGGACGGCGGGCTGCCCGAATTTCGCGAACAGGTCCTGGGCTCCGGCGCTGATCCGCATCTGCCGGAAGAACTCCGAGGTCGGCACGAAGATGAGGAACTGGAGCTTGAACTGGCTGGTGCCGGCGGGGACGGGGACGGAGATGCTGGGCATGTCGGGGTGGGTCTGGAAGGCGGGCACGTCCATGCCGTCGAAGCCGGGGCCGTCC
>JAFARZ010000145.1 GCA_019245115.1 Streptosporangiaceae bacterium
GCCACCACGCCCTGCGCACCCCGGAACCCGCCACCCGAGGCGACACTCGGGCCCCCAGCCTGCCCACCACCCGAAAACAACCACCAAAAGATCAACAAACGAGACTGAAGATCACCTCACGCCGCTACTCGCGGAATCGGGTCAGAGAGGCGTACGCGGGTATCGGCGAGGACGAGAAGAAGCACCACGAGTCTGGACGGGAACTGCTGCTCTGGCTGATCAGTGCGTCCGAGGGCAAGGAAGCGGCCGGTGTCATCGGCGACGCACACGAACGGGCCGTCGAGGGCAGCGCGATGTCCTGGAGCTGGCCGTAGGCCCAGCGCCACCGCTAGGCCAGTCGTAACCGTCTGTACCCAACCTGGAGTGACGACGTGCGTCGGGGTATACCTCCTGTTGCCTTGCCAGGTCTGGTCCCCATGCTGAGCGGTGAGCAGTGCCGCTTCTTCAGGATGGCTGGATACCTGCCCGTGGGGCAGGTATCCAGCCACGAAGAGGTGGCCGCCCTCAAGGAGGAGGTGAGCCGGCTGCTGGGAACGCCCAGCCGGTCTGGGGCGGCCGCTCCGGAGAACCATATGATGCGCGCTCATGCGGCTGGAGGCGATGGCGTCAACGACGGACATGTGCGGGTGGCGCTGCATCTGTGCCACATCAGTGACCTGTTCCGTGACCATGCCCTCAACGCGAACGTGGCGTCGACGGTCCGGCGGATCTTCGGCGAGGATCCAGTCGTACTTACGAGCCTCCTGTTCAACAAGCCGCCCAAGGTAGGTCAGGCGCTGACACCCCACCAGGATCTGCCTTACTACCCCTACCTCGGCGACGATGATCTCGTGACCTGCTGGATGGCGCTCAACGAGGTGGACTCCAGCAATGGATGTCTTGAGTACCTGCCCGCGAGCCATCGGTCCCGAATCACGCATCGTGAGACAGGGGAACAGCAAACGCTGGAAATCGATCCTGACGACATCGACATGACGAGGCTCGTGCAGATACCACTCAAGCCTGGCGAGGGCGTCCTTCATCATGGCCTCACCGTCCACCGGAGCGGCGCAAACCGCAGCGAGCGTCCCCGAATGGGCGTGGCGACGCTGTACGTGCAGGCGAGCGTGCCGGTCACGATCGATGACTTCCCTTACCCTGCCTTGGTGCCCTCGCCGGCCGCGTCGCGGTAGGAAGATCAGATTGGTATGTCGGACCTCGACGCCCTCGGCCGGACCGCCCTCATCCCGTTCTGGGCGCGCGTGCATGATGCCCTACTGCCCAGCCCGATTCTTGGTGACCACGCCGCCGCAGCACTTGCCCCGGAGGTCGAAAGGCGCTTCGGTGCGGAACCGGTCGGCGATGCGACCCGGGTGGGCTGTTGCCTGAGAAATCGCGCGATGGACGAGTGGATCGCTGATCTGGCGGCGAACGGTAACTCTGGTGTGCGGACCGTGGTCGATATCGGTGTGGGTCTGGACACGAGGTTACGACGGCGGCCCCAACTCGCTGAGCACTACGTCGAGGTCGACGGCGAGGCCATCATGAACCTGCGCGATGATTTGCTCCCCGGCACCGGGGCCGTACGGGTACGCGCTGACGGCATGTCCGTTGATGAGTGGATCGATGCGGTCGATCATCAGGTGTCGTCGGTGACTGTGCTCGTACTGGAGGGTGTACTCGCCTACCAGGACCCCTCGCGCGTGTCACGGTTCTTTGCCGACGCGGCCCGGTGCCTGCCCGGTGCGTTCGTGGTGTTCGACAATCTCTCGCCGCTGGCAGCGTGGCCGGCGAATCGGCCCGCAGCCTTGGCGCAGGGCCGCCCGCGCTATGTCTGGTCGCCGTGGTTTACGAGGCGGATCCCAGCGGGATCCCAGCGGTTGCGAATATTGCAGGAGAGGGGTTTTGGGGACTTCCCCCGGGATCTCACCCGGGAGTTCAGCAACAGGAACCGAATCGTGTACTCGCTTCCGCCGATGCGTCGCGCGTATCGGCTGACGCTGGCGAGGCTCCCGGACTGAGGACAGGGTCGGATGCGCGGAAATAATCTTCGGTCGATGGAGTGCTCGCAGGATCTTCGGATCTTGCTGCGACTGGCGGACGAGGCTCTGGGTAACGGCGCCACGGACCGGGCTCTTGCGCTGCTAGGGCGGGCGCGGACGCTTGAGGCGTCTGCCGCCCAGCGATATGCCATCGGCGTGGCTCTGCTGCGCGCGTCCAACGGGTGCCTCGGCTGGGACTTGTATGACCTGCACCCGTCCAGGCCAGCGGACCGCCTGCCGCGTGTCCAGCGTTGGAGTGGTGAACGGTGCGGGCTCCTCATCGTGCTCGCAGAGCAGGGGTACGGCGACGCGATCCAGTTCCTCCGGTTTGTTCCGCTGGTGGTCGAGCGTGCCGAGAGCGTTGTCGTTGCCGTGCATGACGAACTGCTCGACGTGGTTGCGTCCTCCCCGCTTCTTCGTGGGTGCACGGTCATGAGCAAGTCGACGGCGCGACGTACGAGGTGGCCTTCCGAGGCCCGCTGGGAGCGGCTGATGTCGGTTCCGGCAAGGATCGGTGACCCGAAGGTCTGGGCGGCTGGGCCATACCTCCGGGTCGATGCGGTTGGCGGCCCGGTCCTGCCGCCGGCACCGCCGGGCTGTCTGACTATCGGTGTCGCCTGGCGCAGCACGCCACGGCGAGGCTTTCCCAATCGGTCGTTCCCTGTCAGGTTGGTGCAGGAACTGGTAGTACCTGGTCAGAGCAGAGCCATTCCGCTGCACCGAAACAAGGACATGCGGACGGTGCCGAAGGACGCGAGCGCGGTGCAGATCGAAAACCTCGTGGAAACCGCACGGGTCATCGTGCAGTGCGACTACGTAGTGACCTCAGACACGGTGACTGCCCATCTCGCCCCTGCCCTGGGCACGCCTACGCTGATCTGCCTGCGCCATCGAGCAGATTGGCGGTGGGGAACACCGCACCGGCCTACACGCTGGTATGCCATGGCGGAGCTGCTGTTCCAGGACCAGTCCGGGACCTGGGCGCCCGTGCTGTCCGCTGCCGCGCGCCGCATCCTCAATGGCGCCACCGGTTGGCGCCGCACGACCGTCACGGCTGCGAGCGGAAAATGAACGTGACTGCTTCCGAAGAGGGGTCTCCGCTTGCGATCGCGACACGCCTGGCAACGGCCGTTGGAGTTCCAGCAGAACTCGTCCACGAATTATACCAGCTCCACGCGCGGCAATGGCGCCTGGAGAACGAAACGCGGGCACCAGACGCGTCGCCAGACGTGATCGCCGCGGCAAAGACTGACATCGACAGCTCCAATGCACGGCGACACCGCCTCATCGACCAGATCGACGCCGTCGCGACCCGGCCTACCCTTGCAAAACCGTGCCGCTACTACTCCGAAACGGTCGGCGAACTTTGTGACCGCCTGCTGATCCTTGACTTGAAGCGCCGGGCGTTGTCCACCCGGAACGAGACCAGCGTGGCCTCGGCGGCGGGGCGCCTCCCCGACGAGGATCTTGGCGCGGACGGTGTCGAACGAGTCTGCTGTCACCTGGCATCAGCTGTGACGCAACTGATCGATGATCTCGCCGAAGGCCACGCCGCGCTGCCCCCGCGCGTTGGCATGAAGGTCTACAACAGCTCCGCACGTCAGGAGGAGGGGAAAGTCCGCACCGAGCGTGGACTGACGGTCGGATCGGCTCCGACGATAGGAGGATAGGCACGTGCAGACTGCGGGACAGGCCCAAACGTTCGTACGTGACTTCCACAATGCCGGGTTCGGCGTCGTCCGGCAAGCCATCGAGCCTAGCCTCGCCAATGATCTGCGAACCCGCCTTGACCGGATGTTCGACGACCGGCCCGCCAGCGAGCCGGCTCCCCTTCAGCGGATCGTGCCGAGGATCATCGAGTGCGACGAGCGATTCGCTGGGCTGGCTACCAGTCCGGCGATGGTCGCGACGCTGACGGAGATCTTCGGTGTGATCCCCCAACTCGTCTGCTCGTACGGACACCAAAAGCCTGCCCGGACCGGCGCTCACACCAGGCCACACTCCGACGTGGCCCACCTGCCGGGAGTCCCTCATCATCTCTCACTGCTCATGGTCAAGGCGATGTTCGCCCTGACCGCGGTCACAACCGGCTCCGGGGGAACCATGATCTTCCCTCGCTCACATCGGCAGCCGCCAGGCGCCGGCAGCCAGGATGGTCCTGGACACTACGTCGCCCTTGAACCGGGAGACCTACTGCTCTTTCACGCAAACGTCCGGCACACCGCGACCGAGAACTCGTCGCTCGATGCGCGCCTGAGCGTCTGGTTCATGTATGCGCTGCCGTGGATGCGACTGTTCCCCGGCTACGAGTACAGCGACGAGTTCCTGCGCGGCGTGCGGCAGAGGACGGCGACAGAGCCGCATCTGACCTCGATCTTCGGCCTCAACGACCCGTACGCGACATCCGCTGCACTTCAATGAATGTCGAGCGGTGCCGCCACCAGTCGGCGCCTTCCGCGTGAGATCTTCAGAACGAGTCGAGGATCGCCGGTGCGGGGCCAGTACTCGCAGCTTGCAGGAAGGCGTCGGCACCCTCGTCGCCGCCGCTGAGGAGTCCGGCACGGCGGAGCACCGCCGGACCCGACGCGCTCGCGTAGAGGAGCGCAAGGCCGCGCATGGCCAGCTTCACATCGGCGTCTCCGCCCGGCTCAAGCCGGCCGACACCATTGGCGAGAACCAGCCGGAACCGACCCGCATTCCAGGGGCAGACATCATCCTCCAGAGTGAGATCAACTCTGCCGCTGAGGTGCAACGGCCAGCCTCGGGCGGCGACCGCTCCACACGCGTCGATGATCCTCATCATCCAGGGCTGCCGTGACACCACGCGCGAATTCGTGGCCTCAGCTAGCAGAAGCACCGGATCCCTGTCGGGCAGGCGCAATCGGAGAGTAGGCGTCACGCTCGCCCATCGGCCGAGCATGTCCAACAGCGCCGTCGTCGCCGATTCAGTGAGACCGATGAGATCCGGCACCGACAGGTAACCGGCCCCGTCACGGTCGCTGCCGCGATCCCACGCGGCGTAGCCCTCTATCGCCCCTCCGGGCCTAAATGCGACGGTGATTCCGTCGTGTCCAGCGAGAACCTTTTCTGGCTCGCTGGGAAACAGCGGGCCGGACCGTTCAATCCATCCTGTGCTGGCTTGCGCAACCAAGCGGTAGGTGCTGAGCAGGCCGGGGACGTCTGCCTCAACCGCCGGTCGCAGCCTGATCTGCGCAGGACGACCGAGGCTGGCAAGGGCGAGTGTAGGCAATGTGATCCACTTGAGCGCTCCCACCTCCTCCCAGCCAAGCCGACGATAAGGGGTGGCTACTGTGTTGAACAGCGTACTGATGACGGCGCCTCGGTCGCGTGCTGCGGCCAGCAAGGTGGTCAGGAGCTTCCGGGCGAGGCCAGTACCGCGCAACTCGGGGGTGACGACTACACCGGCCACTCCGCTTGTTGGTATGAGTCGTCCACCGAACCATTGCTGTTGCTCTCGATCAAGAGCCTGCGCTACCAGCCGGTCGTCCTCGTTGAAGATGCCCCAGGCTCGCTGCGTCCGCCATTCGGAGATCCAAGCGGGAGTCGGCGTCTGGTCACTGCCGAAGGCAGCGCGGCCTAGTTCCCATGCCGCAGCCAGATCCTCGTGTGTCAGTGGACGAATGCCGTGCTGCACACGGGCATCGTCTAGCGTCGGATCTGAACCACCCACGGTTGATGTCACTCACGAAGGCGCGCACCGAGTTCGCGTTCGAGAACTACGATGGCCTCCGATCGCGCGGCGGCGATCATGTCGGCAGTGAGCGTGGCGTCTTTGGGGCGCAGCGTGACCCGCAGCGTTACCGACCGGTGTTGCTCGGGGACCCAGGCGCCGCGGAACTCGTCGACGAACGTGACCCGGTGGATCAACCCGTTGGCGCCCGCCACGGTCGCATGGATTGTGGTCCATCTGATGTTATCGGCGACGAGGAACGACAGGTCGAACTCGGCGTCGGGAAGTTCCGGGACCGGTTCGTAGCGGTTTTCCCTGGATTTGTGAACGGACAGCCCGTCCAGACCCACCTCAAAGCAGGAAACCTGCACGGTGTCGATCCCCGCGAGCCTGCGGCATCGCTGGGTGAGCAGGCCAAGCGTGCCGATTTGCCTGCCGTTGCCGATCACGGCTAGGCGGGCGGATCGGTCAGCCCACGGGGCAGTGCTGGCGTCGGTGAACCGCAAGTTGGTGAGGTGGGCGTGGCGGCGCAGCATCTCCAGCACCCCCTTGGCCCGCTGGAACAGAGCTGGGCCGTCGGCACCGACGAACGCCCCGGCCGCCATGTGCGACAGGGGTGGCAGTGGCTCGAAAATGTTGTGATAGGCAACGAGGGTACTGTCCGCGAAGGTGACCCCTACCTCGAACAAGTCGAAGGACTGCGCGTAGCGTAGGTTGCTCGCAACCGCTTCGAGGAGGTTGGGCACCAGCGAGGGGCGCAGCGAGTTGCGGTCTGGGGCGGGCGCTCCCTCGAACCGTATCGTCTTGCCCTTGTCATGTCCGGCGGCCAGCAGCATGCTGTCCGCAGCCCAGGGGTAGGTGACGATTTCCTGCATGCCGGCCCGCATAGCAAGCTGCTCTCGGACGATCCGATCTAGCGGCTTATGATTGAGCTGTCGCGCGGGCGTAAGAGCCACCGACAGCGGTGCTGTGGAGATGTTGTCATACCCGTGAATGCGCGCAACTTCTTCAACGATGTCGTGTGGCAGCGAGACATCGCCAGTGGAGCGCCACGTCGGCGCGGTGATGGTCAAGTGTCCGTCCGTGCCCGCGACCTCGAACCCCAACGACGTCAGGATGCGGCGGATCTCGGCGACTTCCAGGGTCTGGCCGATCCGGCTGGTGAGGAAGGCGAGGTCCAGTTCGACCTGCGTCGGTGGAGTTGGGTCGAGGTCGACGTCCTGCATGCCGGCGACGATCGCGTGCGGTGCGATCTGGGCGAGGACGTTCAGGAACAGGTCGAGCGCCGCGTCAGCGCGTTGCGTGTCGAGCCCCTTCTCGAACCGCGCGGAGGCTTCGGTACGCGTCGCGAGCCGCTGAGATGACCGGCGGATGACCTCGGGTCGAAAGGTCGCGACCTCCAGCGCGAACCGCATGCTGCCCTGTGTCACCGCGGAAGCCGAGCCACCCATGATGCCGGCGAGGGCTACCGGCGCCTCGTCGTCACGGATGACTGGTGTGGGCGGCTCCACCTCGCGACTCTCACCGTTAAGAAGGTCGATCTTAGTGGTCGATCCGCATGTGGAGACGGACAGCGGAAAGGTGATGCGATCAGCGTCGTAGACGTGGGTGGGCTGCCCGACGGTGAACATGACGTAGTTGCTCAGGTCGACGCAGAGGTTAACACTGCCTTCGCCGATGCGCGCCAACCGGCTGCGCAGCCATAGCGGCGCAGTTTCTTTGCCCGCTATGGAAAAAATGACCACCGCCAGCCGCCGGCACAGAGCAGGGTCGAGATCGCCGACTAAGCCGTCGACGCGCGGCGGGCGCTTGGCGGCGCTCAACGGCTTCAGCTCCAAGCCGTAGATCGTGGCGAGTTCGCGAGCGATGCCGTAATGGCCCCACAGGTCCGGACGGTTGGTCAGCGACTTGTTGTCGATCTCTAGCACATGATCGTTCCAGCGCAGGGCGTCGGCGACCGGAGTTCCGACAACAGCATCCGTCTCCGCCAGATCGAGTGCTCCCCCGCTCGGGCTCCCGGGATACAGCCGTTGCAGCCGCAGGTCTGCGGCAGTGCAGATGACGCCGCCGCTGGGCATTCCAGCGACCTTGGTGGGGACAACCTCGGCCGTAGTCTCGGCTTGACCCGGCACCGCCAGCCGTGCGCCGGGCAGCGCGACCGCGACCGTGCCACCCACCGCCACGCTCGCAGCGCGGGTGACCACGGCAACGGGCTCGCCCACCCCGACATCGCACGTGGCGGCCAGGTGTCCACGATCGCCCACCGGCTCCAGCGTCAGGACGCGACCGACCACGATGCCGAGGAGGGACCCTGCGAGGTCCACATGGTCTTCGACTTCGACCGTCCTGAGGGTCAGCTCGCGAGCGACATCGGCAACATTGAGGTCCCTCGGCAGGTCGACGAAGTCACGCACCCATTCCAGGGAAATCTTCACGATTCAGCTCCTATGCGAACTGACGGAGGAACCGCAGGTCGGCGCTGTGTATCAAGCGTACGTCGTCGATCCCATACCGCATCATCACCAAGCGGTCGAGACCGACATTGACGTAGAAGCCCGTCCACCGGTCCGGGTCGAGCCCGCCAGCACGCAGGACATTGGGATGTGGGCATCCGCCCGGCATGACCTCGATCCAGCCCATCTGGCGACAGGTGCGGCACCCCTTACCGGCGCAGACCTGGCACATCATGTCGATCTCGAAACCAGGCTCGACGAACGGGAAGAACCCAGTACGCAGTAAATAGTCGGAAATCGTGTGGCCGCATCCGCGTCGGGCGCGGTGGTTGCTGGGGTGCGACACGGCGTGCAGGGTGCGTGATTCCGGCGGTATGGGGGTGTTTCCTGTGATGCGTGACGGTTACGGCTGGGGCGATCGCGGCAGATGCGGATGCTGACGCGCCGCTGCGGGAGGTTCTGGCGGCCGCGCTGGAGGCGAACGAGCGGCTGGCCCGGCTGGCGGGGGAGCTGCGTGCGGAGAACGCGCGGCGTTGCGAGGAGAACGCGATGCTGCGGGACGAGCTGGCCCGCCGCGACGCCCGGATCGAGGAGCTGTCTGCCGAGCTGGCGGTGTTGCAGCGGCTGGTGTTCGGCCGGTCCTCGGAGCGGGCCGGGGCGGAAGCTGCGGGCGGCGCGGGCCAGGGCCGGGAGCCCGCGGGCGGCAAGGGCGGCAGGCGGCGCGGGCCGGGGGCGCGGGCGGGGCGCCGGGATTACTCGCATCTGCCCCGGGTCGAGGTGATCTGGGACTTCGAGGGCGGCGGGTACTGCTGCCCGGTGTGCGGGCAGCCGTTCACGCGGCTGGGCGAGCATGTCGTGGAGCAGCTGGACTGGCAGGTGACGGTGCGGGTGGTGGCGCACTGCCGCCGCCGGTACCGGCGGGCCTGCTCGTGCCCGGTTCCGGCGGCGGTGACGGCGCCGGGACCGCCGAAGGCGATCGGCAAGGGCCTGGTGTCCAACGGGTTCATCGCGATGCTGCTGACCGAGCGGTTTGTGGCCGGGCGCAGCCAGAACTCGCTGGTGACCGGGCTGGTCCGGCAGGGAGCAGACATCTCGCCGGCCACCTTGACCGGGACGGCCGCGGCGGCTGGGGCGCTGCTGGTCCCGCTGGAGGACGCGATCATCGCCTGGTCGCGGGACTCGTGGCACCTGCACGCTGATGAGACCACCTGGCATGTGTTCGCCCCCCGTGAGGGCGGCGGGCCGGCCCGCTGGTGGCTGTGGGTGTTCATCGGCCCGGACACCACCTGTTTCGTGATGGATCCCACCCGGGCCGGGGCCGTGCTGGCCCGCCACGCCGGGATCGACGAGGACACCGGGCAGCTGATCGAAAGCGGGGACGGGCCGCGGCGGCTGGTCATCTCCAGCGACTTCTACGCCGTGTACACCTCGGCCGGGAAGAAAGCAGACGGCCTGGTGAACCTGTTCTGTTGGGCGCATATCCGCCGGTACTTCGTGCGGGCTGGGGACGCCAACCCGGACCAGCTGAGGTACTGGACCGAGGCGTGGCTGGAACGGATCAAGAACTTGTACGCCGCGCACGAGGAACTGATGGCCGCATGGTACGCCGCGGCCGCCGTCCGGCTGGAGGATGCCTACGCCGCCTGGGACGAGGCGATCGGCGCGATCGATGAGGCCCGCAAGACGCAGATGGCCGCCCCCGGCCTGCAAGAACCCGCGAAGAAGGCACTGGCCACGCTGGACCGGGAATGGGACGGGCTGATCGCGCACCGGGAGTACCCGATGATCAGCCTGGACAACAACGCCGCGGAGAGGGCGCTGCGCCGACCCGTGGTGACCAGGAAGAACGCCAACGGCTCGCGGAACGAGGACGCAGCGAAACTCGCCGCCCGCATCTGGACGGTCACCGCCACCGCCGAGATGGCCGGGCTGAACGTGCTCACCTACCTCATCGCCTACCTCGACGCCTGCGGCCGCAACCGCGGCAAGCCCCCCGCAGGCCCGGACCTGGACCGGTTCCTGCCCTGGAACGCCGACCCCGCCGACCTGCACGCCTGGGCACAGCCACCCCCGCCCGGCTAACACCGGCACCGTCACCCCCGCCACGGCGTCACCGCTGCGAACAGGTCACGCTGGTTATCGCCACGCCTGATCACGAGAATTCCGAATAGTTACG
>JAFARZ010000224.1 GCA_019245115.1 Streptosporangiaceae bacterium
CCGGCTCGATCCGCATCTGGTGGCTCCCGCGCTGGCCGGCTGCGGGCTGGTCGTACGCTCCGGCGACGACCTCGGCCTGCCCGGGTGGGTGCGGATCAGCGTGGGCTGGGCTCCCCAGATGGCACAGCTCCGCGGCGTGCTGCGCACGATAGTAAGGAGATGACGATGACGATCCGGTTTATCGGGCACTGGAGCAAGCTCGGCAGGCAAGAGCGTGCACAAGCGCTCAGCCGGGGCCTGGACAAGATTTTCGACCCGGGGCTGCGCACCAGCATCGCCGCCCTCGTCGAGGACGTCAGGCAGCGCGGTGACGCCGCGCTGGTGGACGCCCTGGCCAGGTTCGACGGCTGCGAGGTGGAAGCCGGGCGGCTGCGGGTCACCGACCAGGAGATCGAGCGGGCCCGGACCACCGTGGATCCCGGGCTGCTCGCCGCCATCCGCGACGGCATCGATCACGTGCGGCGGTTCAACGAGCAGATCACCGGACGGGGCGACTGGAGCTTCGAGAGCGAGCCGGGCCTGGTCGTCGGCGAGAAGGTCAGCCCGATCGCCAGCGCTGGCCTGTTCGTGCCCAGCGGCAAGGGCTCCTACCCCTCCGTCCTGGTTCAGCTCGGTACTCCGGCCGTGGTCGCTGGCGTGCCCGATATCGCTGTCGTGGTGCCGCCGGTGCCGGGGCAGCGCAGCGCGGCCGGCATGGCCGGCGAGGTTGACCCGGCGGTGCTGGTGGTGGCGGCCGAGCTCGGTATCAGGGAGGTGTTCCGCACCAACGGGCCGGCCGGGGTCGCCGCGCTGGCCTTCGGCACCGAGTCCGTGCCCCGGGTGCGCAAGATCGTCGGCCCGGGCAGCCCGGCGGTAGCCTGCGCCCAGGTCGAGGTGCAGCGCTACGGCACCGTGACGAACATGCTGCTGGGCCCCAGCGAGAGCCTGATCATCGCCGACGACAGCGCCGATCCGCGGCTGCTGGCCGCCGACCTGCTCAACGAGGCCGAGCACGGCCCGGACTCCTCCAGCGTGCTGGTCACCGACAGCGAGCCGCTCCTGGCCGCGGTGCAGCGGCACGTCGCGGAGCAGCTCGCCGCGCTGCCCGACCCGCGGAAGGGCTACGCCGCGACCGCGCTCGGGGTGAACGGCGGCGTTATCCTGGTCCGGGATCTGGCCGAGGCGGCCGAGGTAGCCGACGCCTATGCGCCCGAGCACATGCAGATCGCGGTGCGGGACGAAGACTGGCTGCTGGCCCGGCTGCACAACGCCGGGGAGATCCTCATCGGCCAGTACACCACGATCTCCGCGGCCAACTTCATCATCGGCTGCCCCGCCTCGCTGCCCACCAGCGGCTTCGCCCGGGTCAGCAGCGGCATCACCGCCGACGCCTTCCGCAAGCGCACCGCGGTAGCCCGCGCGGACCGCCGGGCACTGACCCGGATGAGCGACTCGATCATCGCCTTCACCAGCCACGAAGGTTTCCCGGCCCACGAGGCCGCGGTACGTATCAGGGTGGCTCGTGACTGACCTGACCCGGCTCTGGCCGGACGCGGTGACCCCCGTATGAAGCGGCGGATCCTGATCTCCGGCGGCACCAGCGGGATCGGGTACGCCTGCGCGGCACACCTCGCCGCGCGCGGCGACCGGGTCTGGGTGCTCGGTTCCGCCGAGGCCGGTGTGGCCGCGGCCACGGGGGCGCTGGCGCTGGCCGGCGGAAGCGCCTGCGACGTCAGCGACGCCGGCGCGGTACGGGCCGCGTTCGCCGTCGCGGTGGCTGAGCTGGGCGGCCTTGACGGAGTGTTCGTGAACGCTGGCATCGACGGCCTGGCCGTGCCCGCCGCCGACCTGGACGCCGGTCACTTCCGGCGGGTGCTCGAGGTCAACGTGCTCGGCGCGTTCCTGGTCGCCCAGGCCGGGCTGAAGGCCCTCAGCAGGCCCGGGGCGATCGTGCTGAATGCGTCGGTCAATGCGTTGCGGCCGGAACGGCTGTTCCTTGATTACAACGCAAGCAAGGCAGCCGTGGTGAGCATGGCCAAGACGATGGCGCTGGAGGAAAGCGGCCAGGGGGTGGCGGTTACCGCGCTGTGCCCCGGGTACTTTCCCACCCGGATGACCGCTGGCTACCTCGCGGACGAGGCTGCGCACGCCGGGATCGTGCGCGGGATCCCAGCTGGCCGTACCGGCCAGCTCGAAGAGATAGCGCAGGTGGTCGACTTCCTGCTCAGCCCGGCCGCCGCGTACATGACCGGCAGCGTGGTGTCGCTCGACGGCGGCGCGAGCATCTGACCCGCTACCCCAGGACCGCCCCGCCGGTGAGCCCTAGTTCCGCAAGATCGCGACGCGGCCGAGGTCGCCGGAGGCCCAGCAGGAGCCGTCGGGGGCGCAGCTGACGGTGTCGAACTGGCCGGTGTCGAAGGTGTGCCAGCGCAGGCCGCCGTCGTAGGACACATCCGAGCCGGTCAGCCCCACCGCGATGACGGTGGCTGGGGTGCCGGGGACCCAGGTGACGCCGGACCGGTAGCCCGCTGGTCCGGACGGTGAGGACCGCCATGGGCCGCCGAGAAAGGACACGGCGGCGACATTGGCGGCCGCGGCGGGGGCGGCGAAGTCGCCGCCGACCGCGACACCGGCCACCGGGGAGCGGAATGCCAGCCCGAACACACCGGCGGTGGGGCCGGTCACGATCGGGGTCGTGGCGACCTGCCACGTGTAGCCGCCGTCCCGGGAGGTGAACACGCGCGCGGCCGTGCTCCCCCCGCTGCCGAACCAGGCCTGGTGCCCGGCGGTGGTCAGGCATTCGCCGCTGGCGGCGAACCCGGCCTCTCCGGGCAGCGCCGCGGGCATCCCGGCGTCCGGCAGCACGGTCCAGCTGTGGCCGCCATCGCTGGTGGACAGGATCCGGAACTTGCCGTCCACCGGGTCGCTCAGCACCAGGCCGTGCCGCGGGCTGAAGAACGCCATGCAGTCGAAGAACGCCTGCGAGCTGGTGTTCTCGTACGCCAGGCTCCAGGTGCGGCCGCCGTCGCCGGTGACATACAGGCGCGAGTCCGTGCCGGTCCCGGCCGCCATCGCTACCGCCGCGGTGGCACTGAAGGCGGCGATGTCGCGGAACTGCAACGCCGACGCCCCCGCCGGGGAGGCGTTTATCCAGCTCTGGCCGCCATCGACGGTCCGCAGGACCACTCCGTTGTAGCCACCCAGCCACGCCACCTTCCGGCTGACCACGGACAGGCCCCGGAAATGCGTCTGAGTGCCGGTGTCCACCAGCTCCCAGCGCGCTGCGGGGGCGGCGGCGGCGGCGGGAATCACCACAGCCGGCAGTCCCGCCACAGCGGCGCACAGGACCGCCACCCGTACAAAACAGGAAAGACCACGATGCGACGTCACTCTTGGGACACTAACGCAGTCAGGGCTCGGCCGTGGTCTGTGCGCCGATGTCGTCCGGACTGACCTGGCTGGCCAGCAGGGCAGGGTAGTAGGCGTTGGACAGGTACGGCCGGAGCAGGTTGAGGTAGAACGGGCTGGCCGGGTCGGCGCTCGTGCCGCCCGGCAACGCCGATACCGCCACCGTGCCGAACGGGCCGGGATTGGCGATGAACCGGCGGGCCGGGCCGCTGCCGAACATGAACCCGTTCGCGTCGGCCGCGCGGATGTTATGGGTCGCGGCGTCTACGGTTTCGAAACCGCCGTCGACAGGTATGCCGGCCAGTCCTGGCAAGGGGGCGGGGAACTGCCCGAAGGCTGGCGGCACGCTGAATGGCCCGCCCAGCGGATGGGCGAGGACCAGGCGGTGCAGCAGGCCCCAGCGGTAATCGTCCTGGCTGGACGACCCGCCGAACGCGGTGGCAAAGGCTGGGCTCGCCAGCAGGCCGAGGGCGTCCCGCAGGCTGGCGAGGATCAGGTAGTCGCGGCTGGCGGCCGGATCGGTGATGCCCGGCACCGCGAAGAAGCCGATGCCGGAGGCGCCGACGCCGTGCGCGGTCTGGAACGTGTCGAGCAGGTGCTTCATCGCGCTGAGCGCGAACTGATCATCCGGCTTGGGCAGGCTGCCGAGGTGGTTGTCTATGATTCTGGTCACGGCGCGGGAGCGCCACACCGCATAGATCGTCGCCGCGACGCTGTCCGCGACCTGAGCCGCTGGCGGCGGTGTCCCCGGGGAACGGCCGGCGTCGTAGCCCTGGGCGATGCCGGTGGGAGTGGTGAAGTCCCACCGGCCGAGCCGGCCTACCGCCTCGGCCACCCCCGGGTCGGCAGCCAGCGCGGCGAGTTGCGGCACGCTGCTCACCCTGGCATCCGCGAACGCCTGGGTGATGTACGGCACGAAGTACTCCCCGTCGAGCAGCGTGGTATCGGCCTGCATCGCCTGGATGTCCCGCAGGGAGAGCTTGTGCCCTCCGGCCAGCCGCTGCCGCAGCATCTGCTCGATCCGCCCGGCCCGGAATTCGTCGTATGCGTAGTTGAGGTAGAAGATGCCACCGCCTGGCCTGACCTGGCTCAGCGGGTCGTTGCCGAGGGTCACGCCGGCCGGGTCGTTGTTGGCGCTGACGAACCAGCCGGCCGGCGGGTTGACGATGTGCGGCATCTCGGCCGCCGGGTATATCTCGTACGGGATGGCTTGATGCGGCTGGGGATGCGACACCGGCAGCCACTCGTTGCCGCCCTGCCCGTTGCGGATGAACCACGGCGGTAGTCCGTTCACGTTCCCGGCCTGCAGGTCCTCGCGTACTGGCATCTCGGCGCTGGTGAAATAAGCGATGTTGCCGCGGACGTCCGCGTACGACCAGTTCTGCGAGCCCACCGCGAAGAAGGGCAGTCCCTGCTCGAACTCGGAAAGGTTCCGTGCCCGGTCCCAGCGCAGGAACGCCTCGAGTTCGAAGCTCGGGCTGAACCCGGTGTACTGGATGCTAAGAGCGGCGCCCGCCGACGATTGGCTGGGCACGGTGAGCTGCACGATCGGCCCGTTGTTACGCCGCGGCACGATCAGCGTCGCGGCTGGCACGCCGTCCGCCGTGGTGGCCGTGACCAGCTGGCCGTTCACGTTGTACCGGAACGTCTCCGGGATGGGGACGACGTGCTCCAGGCTGCCCTGAAAGACCGTGGACATACCGCTCGGCGAGGATGGGTCGGCGACCACTTTCTCCAGGTAGGTGTCGGTCACGTCCATCGGGTTGGTGGTCGCCCCCCAGGAGATCCAGCGGTTGTGCCCCAGGATGACCCCCGGCACGCCGGCGAAGCCTTCGCCCTCGACGTCCATGTCCGGGGAAGTGAGGCCGATGGGGTAGAACGTCGACGGCGAGCTGAGCGACAGATGCGGGTCATTGGCCAGCAGCGGCCGCCCGTTCACGGTCCGGGTGCCAGCCACCGCCCATTCGTTGGAACCTTGCGTGCCATCGCGGCCCAGCGCGTGGGCGAACATCGGGTCGCCGGAGACCTTCGTGACGTAGTCGCGGGCCAGCCCGGCGGCCTCCCGCACCTGCTGCACTTGCGCGGAGGTCAGCGTGGCGGGCAGTGCCCCGGCGGTGGGCTGGGCTGCTTGCTGGGTTCGCGGCCCGGCGGCCGGGTGGCCGCCGCCCGCGTCCGGGACGGTGGCCGCGTCGCTGAACGGCTGCGACCGCATCACGTCCTGGGTGAACAGGGCGTAGCCGCGCGCTGGCCCCAGTGCGGCGATATAAGCGTCAAGCTGAAGCGTCGGCCCGGTGTCGAGGTCGAAGGACAGCTCGAAGGCGATGGCCTTGCCGACGGTCAGCGAGTCCACCGGGGTCCACGGCTGGAACGTGGTCAGGTGGAGCGCGGCGTACTCCCGGGGGAGCGGGTGATCGGCCACGTATCCGTTGACACCGTCCGCATAGGCGGTCAGCGCGTCCCGCAGATCCGCGGCCGGAGACCCCGGCAGATTCAGCGCCGCCCAGCTGCGTTCCGCCGCGCGGCGCAGGCCGATGGTGCGCGCCTGCACGTCGTCGGGCAGGGCGGCCTTGCCCAGCAGCTCAGCGAGCGTGCCGCTGGGCTCGCGGCGGCTGACGTCCATCTGGAACAGCCGGTCGCGTGCGTGCACCCACCCCTGGAGGAAGAACAGGTCATGGGAGGACGCCGCCTCGATGTGGGTGATCCCGTCGCGGTCCTGGATCAGCCGGGCCGCCGCGTCCAGGCCCGGCATCCGCACCACCGTCGATGACCGCATGCCCGCTGGTATGCCCGTTCCCGTGGCACCGGCCGTGGCTGTCGCCGCCGGTACGACGACAAGGCATCCGACGACGCACGCAGCGGCGGTCAGCATCCCGAGTGCCCTTACGCGCATTTGCATAGCAACCACCATGTCGTGCAGCGAACGCCAGTGATGCGGACACCGTCAGAGTAGACCCGCAACCGCCCGGAAGAGCCCTCAGCGAGACCAATGGCGCCAACCATCTTGCTGGACAGCCCTTGGTCCGATGTGAAGGGTCGCCCGGCCTGCGCAGCCCAGTGCCGTAGGGAGATACCACAGCCGTTCTGAGATGTAGCGTGGAAATTTGATGCTACGTGGAAACAAACCCGCCGTATTTGTACAGTTAATTTCCGTGCAGCACGGAATTTCCGCGCATCCCGTTCGAGACTCATCGGACATTCCGCATTCGAGCTGGCCCGCGCTGATCAGTAGCTGAACGGGAACAGCTGACCCGCGCCGGGACCCAGCGTGTAGGCCGACCGGCTGGCCGGGTTGAGCTGCACGTACCCTCCGAAGTCAAGCAGGAATACGTTGAAGAAGTTGAATTTCTCTATGCGCTGGATTCCGGTTCCGTCTTCGTTCGCGGTGATCACGCTCGACATTGCGTTGTTATTGGACGTCTGCCCGTAGAAGTCGGGGCCTGCTATCTCCTGGACCGCGAATTCGGCATGCGCCTGGTCAACGGCCGGGTGCTCGTATGGGCCGCCGCCAAGAGCCAGGAAGGTGCCGGTGTGGTTGGCGAGATCGTAGATCCCGATCCCGTTGGACCCTAGGCCGGGCGACACGGCCAGGTTGGTCGCCGAGTCCACGGCCAGGCCCATCGCCTGACCCGTCGTGACGGCGGGGAACGACGCCAGGGCATGGCTGGCCAGATCGGCTGTGACGATCGTCGATGGTCCGCTCAGGTTATCGAAGTCGGTGATGGCGACGACCGCCTGGCCGGTCGTCGTGTTCTGGTCGAATCCGCCGGCGAACGGGACACCGAACGAGGCCAGCGCGGGGGAGAGGCTGGTCGGAGCGCTGAACGTGTTGCCCGCGACGTTGCTCGTCATCACCTCGTAGGTAGGTCGGGCGCCGCCCGACCCCGTGATGACCGCGGTGTCGCTGGTGGCCTGATTCGGCGCGGGGCAGACGATCGCGCCGGGGCCGGCGCCCGGCGGCGTCCAGGTCCCAGCAGTCCCCGCAACCCCCGCAGTCCCCGGGGCCCCGGACGCCCCTGCCACGGGGTTGAGGACCTTGAACGTGTCGGACGTCGCGGAGGTGTCCTCGTACACGCCGACATCCCCGGCGAAGATGCCGGGGCAGCCACCGGATGGTGTGCCGTACGTGTCGGACGACGATGCGGTGGTGGACACTATCGCGTTCGAGCGCTGGTCGAACGTCTCGACCGACCCCAGTTCCTTGCCGGCCGCGGTGACCTGGTTGGACGTGAGGAAGCCGTCCGTGCCGTTGGCGTTGATGCCGAAACCGTTCGCCAGGTTGCCGCCGTCGGCCGGCTGCACCCCGTTCATGCTCACCGAACTGACCCCGCTCGCCTCGCCCACCGCGACGTCGCCACGTACGGGGATCACCCTGACCACGTGGTTCATCGTGGGATACAGCCCGAGAGCACCGCTGTTGACGGTGGCGGTGCCATGCGTCGCGGGCAGCCGCACGTAGCTGACCGAGCCGAAGTCGGCTCCGTCGTCGTCCCGCTCGCTGCCGTTTGGGTTGTTGAACGGGTTGTAGTTGTTGAAGGCCGTCGGTCCCGCGGCGCTCACCTCGAGCATCGCGGCATCCGCGCCGCTGACGCCGCTGACGTCGTAGCTCACCTGGAACGAGGCGTGGTACGGAACGGTGAGAGAGTGTCCGGAAGCCGAGCCCTGGTAGGACAGCGTGGGCGGCGCGGGCGGCGCCGACCCCGAAGACGAACCCGCCGCCGTTACCCGGGTGAACGCGAACGCCGTGTAATCGGTGCTGGTCGCGCCGCCCGGAGACGATTGAATTCCGATTCCGTAGATGCCGGCGCCCGGTAGCGCCGGGACGGGGACGTTGATGGTACCGCTCAGCGCGGTCACCGGCGTGCTGTACGCGGTGTGGAAGAACAGCCCGGTCGCGGGATCGACCCGGCCCGGCTCGGAAACCACGAGCACCGGGTTCGTCATGGGGGAGACGCCGCTCAGGTCGTAGCGCACGGGAATGACCGGGCCGTTCGACACTGCCGGCACGATGGGGGCCAGCGTGCTGAGCGAGGTTCCATCGGACGGCCCGAAGGTCAGCGCCACCGTCGCGGTGGCCAGCGTCCGTCCTCCCACACTGGCGGTATAGGAGAGGCTGACCGTGCGGGGCACCGTGGCAACGACCGGCTCTCCCGCGGCGGCCAGCAGTTGCGACGGCTGAAGGCGCGCCCACGGTGTGGTGGCGAGGGTCGTTCCCGGGCCGCCTGCCGCGGTGAGCTGGTACCGGACACCGGACGAGGGCAGGCCCACCCAGTCAGGCGCGATCGTGATCCAGGCGCGCAGCAACCGCCCGGAAAGCGAGATCGCGCCGGGGTCGGTCGCCGTCTGGATCGATCCGGTCAGCGCGCTCAGGTTCTGCCGCTGCTCGACGGCCACCCGGGGGACGGAAGGGACCGGATGGTAGAGGGCGCCGGCCAGCAGCGTGGACACGGCGTTTCCGATGTCGATCTGGGGGCCGACGGTGTTGTCGACGTCGGACTGCGGTACCAGCGGCACCGCGGTGCCGGTCCGCTCGAGGAACTGCCGTACGGCCAGCGGGTTACCCGCCACGTTCCCGTCCGCGGTGAGGCGGGCGACCTGGAGCACGATCGCCGCTGCGGCGGCCACCTCGGGCGCTGAAGCGGACGTGCCACCCGTCCGGTTCACCTGCACGACGTCCGCCGCCTGCCCCATGGCGTGCGAGAAGCCGAGCACGTTGTCACCCGGGGCCGCCACATTGACCCGTGAGCCGTAGGCGCTCGCGAACAGCCGGAAACCGTCGTAGCGGGTGATCGGGAAGGCGTGCTGTGCCACGAGCGCGGCGTTCGCCGGATCCTGCGGCTGCGCGGAGGTGATGTCATCGAGCGTCGTGGCACCGACATCGATGGCGCCGGAGTCGAAGTCCGCCGATGGCGCGCTGGAGAAATCGATGTCGTCCAGGCTGGCCGGCGTGCCCCCGGGTGGCACGGTGTCCGTGGCCGCGCTGCCTCCCGACGGCGGGACGGACGCGTTGGTGGAGGTACGCAGCCCATCACCGCCCGACACGCACACCACGATCTTGTAGTTGTGCACGATCGCGGCGATGACCGCTTCGGTGACCGGGTCGTCCTCCAGGTACCGGGACGAGAACCCGTCGGCGTCGAAGCCGAAGCTCAGCGAGGCGGTGATGACGTCCGGCCGGGGATTCTGGCTGGCGGCGGCGAGCAGGGCCGCGTCGACATCCGTGATCGCTCCCCCAGGGGTGGCCGGGATGACCAGGCGATAGCTGGCGCCGGGCGCGATGCCCAGCAGGTCGGTGAGGCCGGAGCCCAGCGCGTCCGGCCGCTGCAGGTTGTGCGGCAGCGGCGCCATCATCGAGAAGTCGAGGCCCACCTCGGTGAGGGTGGGGTCGTCAGCCCCGCAGGTCTCGCCGGCCGGGTTGAGCTGTCCGGCCTGGCTGGCGGTGTAGGCGGGGATGAGCGGCATCGACGGCCAGTCCAGGTACCGCTGGCCGCCGATCATCTCGGTCGTCGGTCCGTACGTGGTCGCGAAGCTGTGACAGGGGTCGCTGGCGTTGGCCACCGCGCTGGCGTCGTCGAGGGTGCCGAGAGAGACGTTGGTTATCGTCTCTCCCTGACCGGGAAGCTGTCCGTAGCGGTCCTCGATGCTGGTGTATGCCGGGATCTCATCCACGCCCGGCCGGTTGAGCAGGGCCTGCGCGCTGGAGGTCAGCGCATAGTTCTGCGGCACGCCTGTACTGGCCGCGGGCGCCACCACCCGGGAGGCGGGTGCTGGGCCCTCGGGCGCGCCGGCCGGTTCGGGCGGCGTGTAAGAAGTGCTCACGATCCAGTCCGGAGCCGCGTATGCCACGTCCGCGTCGGCCCGCAGCCCGGTCACCGCGGCCGGCACCGACGCCGCGGTCAGATGCAGCACCACCGCCCGTGAGAGGTCAAGCGCCGGGTGCCCGGCGTTGAGCTGCTGCGTGTCAAGACCGGTGAACAGCCGGCTGGCCCTGTCCACACCGAGGCGGGCGAGCACCGTGTTCAGCGCCGGCTTGTCGGTGTAACGCGGTGCGGCACCTGGACCCGGGACCTGCGGCGATGCCGCCACGACAGGTGCCGTCGGCGTCGCGTCGCGGTAGATGACCACGACCTCCTGCGCCGCGAAGGGCGCTGACGGCGGGCGCAGCAGGTCCGCTATGAGCTGGCCTTTGCCGGGCAGGGCCGCCCCATTGGAATCGGAAAGGCTGGTGCCAGCGCTCGGGTTGAGCAGCGGTACCCAGGTGAACTCGACCCGGTTCCCCGTGCTGTCGGACACTTCCGCGAGGCCGTCGGAGTACACCAGCGCATGCCGCCCGTCCGGCAGCCGCAGGTCGGGGTAGCTGACCGTCGCTCGTGCCGCGTTGGGCTGGCCAGGCGGGCGCGGTGCGCTGACCCGCCCGCTGGCGCTGGCGGCGGGACCAGTGAGGGTGACGGCCGCGGTGGCCGTAATGGCGGCGATGAGGATGGCGGCGGCACGAGCCGAGCGCATAAGGCAACAACTCCGGAGCGGACGTGCGACCCAGGAACAACATCCCCCAGATAACAACGTCGCTAGTCCCGCCGCGGACGTCAAGCCCCCTTACCGCTTTAAGACCATCATCCCGAACGACTGTGGTTCCCCGCCCCGGAAACTTCCACGCTCGGCGGCCCAGCCAAAAGTTGATCTTCTGTCCCGATTGTTCATTAAAGTGTGCCAATAAGGCCGCCGACCCATATTCGCCTGCCTACCACCATCCCTACCGGCACGGCGTGGTGCCGACCAGAGGCCAGCTCACCAAGATGCGGCAGTGGTCGCGCGGCCACGCGGCCGCGGCGCTGAATCGGCCTGGGCCTCCGGCCGCGGCGGCGGCCGCATCAGCTGATGACCTGAACTAGGGCGGCGGCATCGACGGGATCGGGGTCACCCCCGGCCACGAGAAGGTGTACCTGGTCCTGTACGGCTCTCAGTGGGGAACTCAGGGCACCGGCGGAAACGGGAAGGTGACCGCCGCTGGTGACTCGGAGGGCGAGGTGCCCTACCTTCAGGAACTGATGAAGGGCCTCGGCACCGGCGAGGAGCTGTGGTCCGGCGTGATGACCCAGTACTGCGATGGCGTGCCGGCCGGCTCCCAGTCCTGCCCGGGCGAGAACAACCAACCAGCTGGGCCAGGAAGCTGTCGCGGCGGCGGCTCACTTCGGCAATACCACCGCGACCGCTAACCGGAACGCGCAGTACGTGATCATGTCGCCTACCGGCAACCAGGACAGCGTGATCGGTATGGCTGTCAGCGTCGCGGTCCGCGCGACGGACTCCGCGGCGGGCGGGACACCGGCGTTTTCCGCCACCGGACTGCCGCCCGGCCTGTCAATGGCACCGAGCGGCCTTGTCTCGGGCACGCCGACGGCCGTCGGCAGTTACACCGTCTCGGTCAACGCCTTCGACCCTGCCAGCGCGCCGGGATCGGCGACCTTCACCTGGGCGATCACGTCGCCGGGTGGCGGCATCGTCAACGGCGGGTTCGAGTCCGGCTCCTTCTTCGGCTGGGTGACCAGCGGTGTGGTCACCTCGATCGTGTCCTCCGGCCAGCACTCCGGCAGCCACGCGGCGCAGGCCGGGTCGTCCACCGACGCAACCTACGGCGACTCCACCCTGACTCAGGACTTCAGCGTCCCGGCGGGCGACGGGAAGCTCTCGTTCTGGTCAACGTGACCTGCGACAGCTTCCCGGACCTCGCGTGGGCGACCGCGACCCTGACCGACAACTCCACCGGAGTCGCGACCACCCCGCTGCAGCCCACCTGCGTGAACGGTTCCGGATGGACGCCGGTGGTCGTTCCCGTCATCGCCGGCGACTCTTACACCCTCACGCTGACCAGCCACGGCGACGGGATCGTCAATGTGTACACGCTGTTCGACGACGTGGCGCTGGCGCCGGCCGGACCCGATCCGGTCGTCAACGGCGGGTTCGAGTCCGGCACGTTCTCCGGCTGGACGGCAAATGGCGCCGCGGCCGGAGGCCCAGGCCAATCCAGCACCGCGGCCGGAGGCCCGGGCCAATCCGGCGCCGCCACGTCGATCGTGTCCTCGGGGCAGCACTCCGGCAGCTACGCGGCTCAGGCCGGGTCGCCCGACGGGAGCAACGGCGGTTCCAGCATCGTCCAGACCTTCACCGCCGCACGGGGAGACAGCGGTCTCGCCCTCTGGTACGACGCGACGTGCGGGAGCTTCAACTTCGGCACCGACGGCGCGACCGCGACGCTGACCGATAACACCGCCGGGACCTCCAGCACGGTGTTCGGCCCGGATTGCCCGATCGGCGAGCAAGGCCGGATACAGGTAAACGCCCCGATCATCGCGGGCCACTCCTACACCTTGACGCTGACGAATACCGACACCAGTAACAGTTCGTACTTCCCGACCTACACCCTGTTCGACGACATCGGCCTCTACTGACCACATCGTGGAACGCGCCCGCGATGCTTTTCCCGATAAGAACCCGGTTGTGACGACACTCCAATGCGCAATGTGGAGTCAATGCGCATTGACCGGCCACGGATCATATATGCTGGCGTGCAGGATCAGGAAATAGGAATGGAGCAGGCAGTGGCTCAGAAGGTAATGACCACCTTCGTCGACGATATCGATGGCAGCGAGGCCGAGGGCACCGTGCGGTTCGGGCTGGATGGTGCGGAGTACGAGATCGACCTGAACGCCAAGCACGCGGATGCGCTGCGGAAGTCGCTGGCACGTTACGTGGACGCGGCCCGTAAGAGCTCGGGATCGCGGCGGCCGGCTCGCCGCGGGCGCCGGGTCAGTGCCAATGGCCTGAACAGCACCGAGGTGCGTGAGTGGGCCAAGTCTCAGGGTATTGACGTTAAAGAACGTGGCCGGATACCAGCCGAGCTGGTGGTCAAGTTCAAGGCGGCCACGGGCGCATAGGTTCCGAACACCGCAAATCGCGCCACGTGCCCAGCGTCCCTCGATAACTTCACCCTGGCCGGCCGCCGAAGTCTACCGGCGGCCGGCCAGACTGTAATTGCGTCGCGCTCACTGGGATGCCGAGCGCGGCAAGGATGACCCTGGGATGCCGGACAGCGGTGAAACGAATTCGCGCTAATTCATCCCGGTCGCTGATGTCGCACGCAGGCCGCGTCGGCACTGTCTCGGATCCTGGTACGTCTCAACCGCATGGTGGTTTCACGCGTACGGCCAATCCCGGTGAATCCACCGCAAGGCGTAAAACCACCGCACAAACCTGCGGGTCCATATCCGGCAAATCTGGATATGGGGATAAGCGGGCGGTGCGCCGCGTGTCATATGCCCGGAAAGTACGCATTTGCCCGGTACTGCCGCCCTGCTGGCTGGCGCGGGCTCTCATTGGTTAAACGGCAAGCTGACTCGCCGCCGGGATAGGCGGCGCTGAAACGGCGGCTGCGCTCTGGTGACCTGGCATGCTGGACGCGTGGAGGATCTGGAGCAAGCCGTGGAACAGGACCCGGCACCGGGCCTGGACCAGGGCGCGGCACGACCGCTGACCTTGGAGACCCGGCTGGCCCGGCTGTGGCAGGCAGCCGACGTCCGCCATATTCCGCTCCGCACGATCGTGGCCGCCGTGGCTGTCGTGGCGGCCACCTACCTGGCCGGCAAGCTCATATACCGCATTCGCGACGTGCTGCTGCTCGTGGTGGTGGCCGGGTTCATCGCGGTGCTGCTCAATCCGATGGTCGTGTTCCTCCAGCGGCATGTCGTGGCCCGGCGCGGCTGGGCGGTGACGATCGTCGGGCTCTGGGCGCTGCTGGTGTTCATCGGCCTGGCGGTGGCGTTCGGCTATCCGCTGGTCAACGGCATCACCCACCTGGCCGACCGGCTGCCGTCCTATGTGGCGAGCGCCGAAAGCGGCAAGGGCTGGATCGGCCACATCGTGAAGAGATACCACATCGACACGTGGGTGCAGCGCAACGCTCCCAAGCTGATCAGCTATGCCCAGTCGCTGAGCAAACCCGCGCTGTCCGTCGGCAAGGGCGCGGCGTCGCTGATCATCGAGCTGACCACGATCTTCGTCCTGGTGCTGCTCCTGCTGCTCGAGGGCCCGAAGATGCGCAAGGCGCTGCTGAGCCAGCTCGAGCCGGACCGGGCCGTACGGATATCGCGGATCGCCTCGCAGGTGAACCGGGCGGTCACCGGCTACATGCTGGGCAACCTGCTCACCTCGCTGATCGCCGGCGCCGTGGTGTTCACGACGCTGCTGATCCTCGGTGTCCCGTTCCCGTTCCTGTGGGGCCTGTGGGTCGCGCTGGTGGACTTCCTGCCGATGATCGGCGGCGCACTGGCCGGCATCCCCACGGTGCTGTTCGCGGCAGGCCAGTCGGTGACGGCCGGTATCACCACGCTCGTGGTCTTCCTCATCTACACCCAGATCGAGAACCACGTGCTGAATCCGGTCGTGATGAGCAAGACGGTGCGGATCAGTCCGCTGCTGGTGCTGCTCGCCGTCCTGATCGCCGCCTCCCTCGGGAGCCTGGTCGGCGGCCTGTTCGGCGGCTTCGTCGCGGCGCTGCTCGCCATCCCGGCGGCCGGGGCGCTCCAGGTGCTGGTGCGCGAGGCCTGGCGGGCGGACGGCGCCAGCAGCGGTACTACCTCGAACAGCGGCACACCGGGCCCTCCACCCGGCGATCAGGCAGATTAAGCTTTCAAGTCGAGGGAAGGCGACCGACGACGAGAGGTGCCTGCACATGACAGCGTCTTCGGTGGGCAGGATCCCCCCGCGCCCCCCCGTCTCGGTCCTGGGAATCGTGCTGGCCGGCGGCGCCGGTACGCGGCTGTCCCCGCTGACGCACGACCGGGCCAAACCGGCCGTGCCGTTCGGCGGGCTGTACCGGCTCATCGATTTCGCCCTGTCCAACCTGGCCAATGGCGACATCAGGAAGATATGCGTGCTGACCCAGTACAAGAGCCACAGCCTGGACCGGCACATATCCACCACCTGGCGGATGAGTTCCCTGCTCGGCAACTACGTGACCCCGGTGCCCGCGCAGCAGCGCCTCGGTCCGTACTGGTACACCGGGTCCGCGGACGCCATCTATCAGTCCATGAACCTGATCAATGACGAGAGCCCCGATCTGGTCATGGTGATCGGCGCCGACCACGTGTACCGGATGGACCCGCGCCAGATGATCGACCACCGCGTGACCCACGGGGCCGTGGTGACGGTGGCGGCCATCCCGGTGCCGCGGCAGGAGGCCTCGTCGTTCGGCATCGTCAGCGTGGCCAAGGACGGCCGGACCGTCCAGGAGTTCCTGGAGAAGCCCGCCAAACCGCCGGGGCTGCCGGGCCGCCCGGACGAGACGTTCGCGTCCATGGGCAACTACG
>JAFARZ010000257.1 GCA_019245115.1 Streptosporangiaceae bacterium
CCCGGCACCCCCCGCCCCCGGCACCCCCCGCCCCCGGAACCCCCACCCTCCCACGCGCCATCCGCCCCCGGAACCCCGGCCACTCTCCCGCGCACCCCGGCCGCACGCACCCGCCCCGGCGCGGCGCCGGCGCCGGCGCACCCGCCCCGCAACCTGGCCGCGCCCGACACCCCTCCCGGCACCCGGCTCCCTCCCGCCACCGTCCTTACCACTAGTCGCCGGCTTCTCCCAGTCATCGATCGACGCCCCAAGCCTCACTCCGCGCTCGCAACCCAGCCGCGCCTGACATTTAAGTATTTGTCCGGTTCGTTCCGTCGTAGCTCTGACCTAGCTTCGGGATAAGGCGGAAATTCTGTGCTAAGCGGAAGTATGTGCGCTGTATTCGCACACCAGAGATCCGTGTAGCACCGAATTTCCGTGCTATTGAGGCAGCGGCCGAAAATGTCGGTGCGTGGCGCCACACTGTCTTTATGACGAGTGACCTTCCGTCTACTTTGAGTCACGCCATACGGCTTCAGCATGGTGTGTTCTCGCGGCGACAAGCACTGCGGGCTGGGCTCACCGCGGACATGGTGAGGTCTCGTGTCCGGCGCGGGACGTGGCGGTGCGTGTATCCCGGCGTATATACCGCAAAGCACGGAGAGCTAGGGCGTATGGCACGTCTCTGGGCGGCAGTGCTTTACGCCGGTAAAGGCGCTGTGCTCAGCCACGAGACGGCGGCCGAGTTGCAAGGGCTCGCGGATAGGCCAGCCGCCGGCATACACGTCACCATCCCCACCGGGCGCCGTGTCCGCGCGGTTCCCGGCGTGTGTCTCCGCCGGTCGGCTCGCGTGTTCCAGGCGGCATCGGTGCACGATGATCCGCCGCGGACCATTCTGGAAGATACGATCCTCGATCTGACCACCGCCGCGGCAACATTCGATGACGTCTGCGGATGGGTGACTAGGGCGATCTCTCGAGAACTAACCACGGAGCCGAGACTTCGTGCCGCGATGGCTGACCGCATGCGGCTGCGCTGGCGCGTGGAACTGGACCGGCTGATCACCGCTGCCGTTACCGGCGATCATTCGGTGCTGGAATACCGGTACACACGCGATGTCGAGCGGGCACACGGACTGCCGGAGCCCGACCGGCAGGTGCCATTCCGGAGCCCAGACGGTCGCCGTGGTCGCCGAGACCGCGTCTACACCGCGTACGCCGTAGCGGTCGAGCTGGATGGGCAGATCGCCCACCGGGCCGAGGATTCCTGGCTGGACAAGCGCCGGGACAACGCCGCCGCCGAAGCGGGGCTGGAATCGCTGAGATACAGCTGGCAGGACGTCAGGCACCAGGCGTGCACGACCGCGCTCCAGGTCGCCAAGGTACTCCGGAACCACGGCTGGGAGGGCCAGGCCCACCCGTGTTCCATCTACTGCCCAATCCGGCACGAGTTCCCGGGTTGAAAGCGCTAGCTTTCAAGCTGAGGCTGCGGTTTCAGTGACACGGCGGCCCGCGGCGAGCGAAGCGAGCGTCGCGGATCACCCGGTGAACTACGGCGGAAACCGCGGCGAGCGCAAGCGAGCTTCGCGGGTCGCCTGGCCGCGAAGGGCCTGAAAGGCCCTTCCGGTCAGGTGACACTAACGGCGGGAAGTGTCGCAGGCGGGGGGTCTGGGGGGTTGGTTTGTACCCCCCAGAAAAAACAGCGCGATGACGGCGGCGACGAAGGCCAGGAACGACAGCGTGGTCAGCCCGGCGCGCAGGCCGAAATCGCTGGCCGCCAAGCCGATGGCCGGCGGCCCGAGCAGGAAGCCGCCGTACCCGAGCGTCGATGTCAGGGCGACTCCGGCGGAACCGGCGAGCTGGCCCGCGCGAGCCACGGCCACCGGGAACAGATTGGCCAGACCGAGACCGGTGGCGGCGAACCCGGCCAGGGCCAGCCAGACGTCAGGCGCCAGCGCGGCGACCAGCACGCCGCCGCACGCCGTCAGGGCGCCTGACACCAGTACCCGCGTCCGGCCGTGGCGCTCGAGCAGCGCCGTGCCGGACAGCCGCCCGATCGCCTCGGCCAGCGCGAACGCCGCGTAGCCCGCCGCGGCCAGCCCGGCGCCGGCGCCGAGGTCCTGCCGCAGATGCAGCGCACCCCAGTCTCCGATCGCGCCCTCGTCGTAGGCGGCACACAATGCGATCAGACCGAGGACGCCCACCAGCCGTCCGGTAGACAGCGCCCGGCCCCATGCGGTGGCGGGGGAGCGGCCGGGGTCTTGCGAGGCTACCGGAACGGGATGGGCCAGCAGGATCCGGCCCGCGATGACGGTGACGGCCAGGCCGGCCAGACAGCTCAACGCGAGATGGGGGAGCGGAGACAGCCGCGCGGCGATCAGTCCGCCGGCGCCCGCACCAGCGAGGCCGCCGAAGCTCCAGGCCGCGTGGAACGCCGGCATCACCGGCCGGTCCATCGCGGCGACCATGTCGACGGCCACGCTGTTCATCGCCACGTTGAGGCAGCCGTACGCCGCGCCGAACACGAGCAGGGTCAGTCCGAGCGTGAACGCGGTATGAGCAAGCGGCGGGATCAGCAGGGTCAGCGACAGCAGGGCGCAGGACAGCACGGTGAGCTGGCGGCTGCCGAAGCGCCGGCAGAGCGCCCCAGCGATCAGCATCGTGGCCACCGCACCCGCGGACAGGCCCAGCAAGGCCAGGCCGAGTGCGGCGGCCGCCGCGCCGGTCTGCTGCTTGATGGCCGGGACTCGCACCGCCCAGCTCGCGTACATGAAACCGTGGATGGCGAAGACCGCGCTCAGCGCGACGCGCTGCCCCCGCAGGCTCGCACCAGGGGTATCGGTGCGGGCGATTTTGCTCGTCACGCGCACAAAATGAGGCTACGCCTGCCATAGCCCTGCCACCAGAGCAGACTCCGTAAATGCTGAAATATCGGATATGGCAGTACAAGGCCGGTAGGGGAGCGGGATATACGTGAGCTGATAACAGCAAGAAGCGATGGGTTGATAACTGCCGGAAGCTAAGGAGTTGATAACAGCAAGAAGCGAGCGGATGATAACAGCAAAGCAAGTGGATGATAACAGCAAGAAGCGGGGCGCGACTTTGTGGTTGTGCGGGGAAGCCGGGTTGACGCCTAGAGTTGCTAGGCATAGAGTATCTTGGTATGAATCGTGAACGGCTCAAGGGAAATCTGGATCTGCTGCTGCTGTCCGTGCTGGCGGCGGGGCCGGCGCACGGGTACGCGATCATCACATCGCTTCGCGAGCGCAGCGAGGGCGCGTTCGACCTGCCGGAGGGCACCATCTATCCCGCCTTGCACCGGCTCGAGGACGCTGCGCTGCTCCACAGCGCCTGGGCGGAGAACGACGGGCGCAAGCGGCGGGTGTACGGGCTCACCGATAAGGGCGTGGCCGCGCTGGCCAGCCAGCAGACCGAGTGGCGCGCGTTCGCGTACGGGATGCAGGCCGTGCTGGGGTGGTCAGCATGAGCGATCCGATCCAGGGGTATCTGGCGCGGCTGCGGGCGAGCCTGCGTACTGGCGATGCCGACCGGATCCTGGCCGAAGCTGAAGATCATCTTGCGGAGACGGTGGCCGCCGGACTCGCGTCCGGGCTCACCGAGCGGGAGGCACAAGAGGCGGCTATCTCGGCCTTCGGCTCGGTAACGGCCGTGACGCGTGCGCACGAGGCCCGGCCGGGAAACCTGCTCAAGGGCCGGACGCCCGCGGCGATCCTCGGCGACCTGTTCATGTCGGCGTGGAAGCTGGGCGCGGCCGGGCTGACCGCGGTGGGCGTGAGCGGCCTGGTCGTCGCGGCCATGAACGCCATGTTCGGCCGCTCGTTCACCGGCCAGCCACCGGCTGGCGTGACGTTTCCCAAGGCGGAGTGCGCGTACTGGATGTCGGCCTGGACCGGCGCGCACACCTGCGCGCAGGCCGCGATGCTCGAGGCCAGCAGCGACGCCGTCGTCCTCCGGCTCATCGGAGGTTTCTTCGGCGTCGCGTTCCTCGGGGCTTACCTCGTCGTCCGTCACATCATCCTGCCGTCACGCGGCCACCGTCCCGGCGTCCTGCTGGGGGGCTACTTCCCGTTGCTGGCCATGTGCGTCTTCGGCGCCGGCGCCGCCGGCCTGGCCCTGGTCCAGCTCACCGGCTTCACGGTGACAGCCGGTCCGGGCACGTACCTCAGCGGCGCCATCGTGGCCGCCGCGGTCGCGGTCTGGTACGGCGTCCGGGCCGGGCCGGCCATCCGGCACCTAACACGAGTAGTCGCGTGGTGAGATAGCGTCGCTCGGCCGCGTTCCCGG
The DNA here is from genome assembly GCA_019245115.1 of Streptosporangiaceae bacterium. Taxonomy (GTDB): domain Bacteria; phylum Actinomycetota; class Actinomycetes; order Streptosporangiales; family Streptosporangiaceae; genus JAFARZ01. The sequence continues at coordinate 4,285 of JAFARZ010000257.1, forward strand.
TGCGGTCGAGGGCGGCCTGGTAGGCGAGCGCCGCCTCGGCGTCACGGCCGAGGCGGCGCAGCAGGTCCGCCCGGATCGCGTGGAACAGGTAATAACCGTCGAGGGCGAGTTCGTCCACCAGGGCGAGCGCGGCCGACGGCCCGGAAACCTCCGCGACGGCGACCGCGCGGTTCAGCGCTACCACCGGGGTCGGCGAGACCGCCATGAGCTGGTCGTACAACGTCACGATCTGGCCCCAGCCGGTGTCCGCCGCGCGCGTCGCGCAACTGTGCACCGCGTTGATCGCGGCCTGGATCTGGTAGGGGCCCGGCTGGCCGCGGCGCAGGCACCGCCGGACCAGTGCCTGGCCCTCCGCCATCAGCGACCGGTCCCACAGCGTGCGGTCCTGGTCAGCCAGGAGCACCATCGCGCCCGCCGGGCCGGTCCGGGCCGGGCGGCGCGACTCGGTCAGCAGCATCAGGGCGAGCAGGCCGAGTACCTCGGGTTCGTCCGGCATCAGCGAAGCCAGCAGCCGGCCGAGCCGGATGGCCTCGGCGCACAGGTCCGCGCGCGTCAAGGAGGACCCGGAGCTGGCCGTGTAGCCCTCATTGAAGATCAGGTAGACGACCGCGAGCACGGCCTGGACCCGTCCGGGCAGATCCGCCTCCGACGGGATCCGGTAGGGGATGCCCGCGTCACGTATCTTGCCCTTGGCCCGGACGAGCCGCTGGGCCATGGTCGGCTCCGGAACCAGGAACGCATGGGCGATCTCCGGCGTGCTGAGTCCGCCCAGCAGGCGCAGGGTGAGCGCCACCTGGGCCGGGGTGGCCAGCGCCGGGTGGCAGCAGGTGAAGATGAGCCGCAACCGGTCGTCACGCACCGGCCCTACCTCCAATGGCTCGTCAGCCGCGTGCAGCAGCGCTGCCTCAGCGTGCTTGTCCGCCCGCGACGCCTCCCGGCGGAGGCGGTCGATGGCGCGGTTGCGGGCCGTGGTGATGATCCACCCCGCCGGGCTCGGCGGCACCCCGTCGGCTGGCCATCGGGAGGCCGCGGTGGCGAACGCGTCCTGCACCGCGTCTTCGGCGATGTCGATATCGCCGAAGACGCGGGTCAGGACGGCGACCGCGCGGCCGTACTCCGCGCGGAACACCTCCTCGACGGAGGTCAGGCTTCCGCCTCTTCATGCAGCGGCCGCACCTCGACCGGCAGCTGGCACGCCCGGGTGGCTTTGCGGCCCCAGTCCAGCGCGCTGTCCAGGTCCGGAGCCTTGATCACCCAGAAACCGCCGATGTGCTCTTTGCCTTCGATGAACGGGCCGTCGGTGGTCAGGAAGCCGCCGCCGCCGTCGACGCGGACCACGGTGGCCGTGCTGGCCGGGCGCAGTCCGCCGGCGAACACCCATGCCCCCTCCGACTGGAGCTCGCTGTTGAGGGCGTCGACGTCCTTCATTATCTGGTCCATGGCGGCGGGTGCGGGCATGTACTCGTCGCTGTGGTACAGGCTGAGCAGGTACTGCTTCATCGTGTGCCTCCTGATCGGTGCCAGTCTTTCACCCCCTACACGAAGAGCCAGGGGCCGGATCGACAGTCCCGGGGGAGCAACCACAGCCGTTCGGTAAAATGGTATGGTCTAGACCTTAGGCATCTTGAATGCCTGCCCGGCTACAGGGGCCCAGACAGGTAACCCGCACAGGTGACCTAGCAACGGGTCCCGCATGCCTTTGGGGCACCGGACGCCGCCTCCCGGCGATCCCTGGGGAGCGGCGTCCGATAGTCTGCGATTGACGGTGGCGCCTGACCAGCCGAGGAGAATTTTGCTGTGACTATTCGCGTGGGGATCAACGGGTTCGGCCGCATCGGCCGTAACTTCTGGCGTGCTGCCAACGCCGTCGAGGGCGACCGCGGCATCGAGATCGTCGCCGCCAACGATCTCGGTGACATCAAGACGATGGCGCACCTGCTCAAGTACGACACCATCCTCGGCACGCTGCCGGATGAGGCGTCCGTACAGGGCGACACGATCCATGTCGGCGGCAAGCAGATCAAGATTCTCGCGGAGCGGGACCCGGCCCGGCTGCCATGGGGTGAGCTGGGAGTGGACATCGTGATCGAGTCGACCGGCCGGTTCACCACCGGGCCCGCCGCGCGGGCCCACCTCGAGGCCGGCGCGAAGAAGGTCATCATCTCCGCGCCCGCCAAGGAAGAGGACATCACGATCGTGATGGGCGTGAACGACGACGCCTACGATCCGGCGCGGCACGACGTGCTGTCCAACGCGTCCTGCACCACGAACTGCGTAGCGCCGATGGCCAAGGTGCTGCTGGACAACTTCGGCGTCGTCAAAGGCCTGATGACGACGGTGCACGCCTACACCAACGATCAGGTCATCCTCGACTTCCCGCACAAGGACCTGCGCCGGGCGCGGGCCGCGGCGCAGAACATCATCCCGACCACCACCGGTGCGGCCAAGGCAACCTCCCTGGTGCTGCCCGAGCTGAAGGGCAAGCTGGACGGGCGGGCGCTGCGCGTGCCGGTGCCGGACGGCTCGATCACCGACCTGGTGGTGCAGGTGGAGCGGCCGGCCACCAAGGAGGAGATCAACGCCGCCTACAAGGCGGCCGCCGACGGGCCGCTCAAGGGTTACCTGTACTACACCGAGGATGAGATCGTGTCCTCTGACATCGTGGGCTCCCCGGCGTCGTGCACCTTCGACAGCTCGCTGACCATGGTGTTCGGCGACCAGGTAAAGGTATTCGGCTGGTACGACAACGAGTGGGGTTACTCCTGCCGTATCGTCGACCTGGCCGCCCTCGTCGCGTCCCGTCTCCGGTAATGCCCAGCTCGAATATGCGGGGCATCGATGACCTGGACGTCGCCGGGAAAAGAGTGCTGCTCCGCTCGGACCTGAACGTCCCGCTCGACCTGACCGGCACCGGCGAGATCACCGACGACGGCCGGATCCGGGCCAGCCTGCCGGTGATCCGCAAGCTGTCCGGCCGGGGGGCGCGCGTCGCGATACTCGCGCACCTCGGCCGTCCGAAGGGTGGAACGTTCGCGGAACGGGCGGCAGGCGGCCCTTCGCTGCGGCCGGTCGCCGCGCGGCTCGGCGAACTGCTCGGCCGGCCGGTCGCGTTCGCGCCGGA
>JAFARZ010000325.1 GCA_019245115.1 Streptosporangiaceae bacterium
CATCCGCACTAAGCGGTCCCCGTGTCGCGGACCACCCGCCCGCCAGCCGGATCGCTCACCCGCAGTCACACGCCGCAAGGCCCCACGCACCCCGAACCACCACACCGCCGGTTACCCACAGTCACACCGACTTTGACGAGTCCCTGACCCCTAGCCAGGATCAGGAGGAACGCTCATAACTCAAGCTGAATAGCTACCTCAGGGCTTCCTCGACACTATACGCATGAGGCAAACCTCCAGCTCTCGGGATTCCCTGTCTTCCGACGGGGAATCGCTACTCTCCTTGCCTTGCTTACACCCCATTTATTCCGTTTCATGAAGATGTATTGACAGTTGCAGACGACGTCCATTAGATTGACCGACGGGGAAGACCGGAATTGTTACGGGAAGTTTCCGGTATGGCAACCGGATCGTCGCTTGATACTGCATTTCCATTTACCGGCTAGCGTGAGCACTCTGATGAACTCCATTATGCCTAATGCTGAAAACCGGTGGCCGCACGGCGTGCCGCATATAGATCGGGCAATTCGGTCGTCGGCTGACCGCTCCCCATCAATGAGCCGAGGATACTCCGTTCCAGGGCATTTCCGGAAGGAAATAGCCGCCGCCCATGCTACATCGCTTACAAGATCGGCGGCGACTGCCGCATTCGATCAGCTCACCGTGATCGTTCTGCCGGCGGCGGTCGCGGTCTGGATAGCACCAGCGGCACCGCCGTGGCTTACCGGCTGCCTTGCGGCACTGGCAGCTTTCTGGGTCGGAAGACAGTTGCGGGCGCTAGAGAACCTCGTGCATGAGGCATCGCACTTCAACTGGAGCCGTCAGCGACGTGCAATCAATGATGTGCTCGCTGTGGTGCTGGCGGTAATTCCTACAGGAGCCTGGCTCAGCGGGTACCGCCAGAGTCATTTTCTTCATCACGGCCGGTTCGGCTCCGCAGCGGATCCGGACCGCCGCCGGTACTCCGAACTCGCCCTGGAGGATCTTTCTCGCACCCAGTTCCTTGGGTTCACCGTTGGTTTGTCCCGACGATTCTGGCAGTATCAGCGCGGCTGGCTTGGCACTCTTGGCGACGCTCCTTGGCTGACTGTTATACCCACAGCCTGGGCGACGATCTGGATCGTGCTGCCGGTATGGGTCACGCAGGGGTTCCGCGCTGCGGGCGTTGCCGCCGCCATATGGCTCGCTGCCTACCTTCTCGCGCTACCGATCATCCGGTTCATCGCGGAGAGCAGCGAGCACATTTACCGAGGGTCGACGACCGTGTTTGATGCCACTGTCAGTAACCTCGGTCTAGTGCACCGACTGATTCTCCACCCGCACGGCGACGGATACCATACCGTCCATCATATGTGGCCGGGTGTGCCCCATCACCGGATCGCTAGGCTGCACAGGTTCTTGATGGTGAACGATTGCTGGTACGCAACAAGGCTCCAGCTACGAACTCGGGTCTTGCAGACGCCGCTTAGGGCAGGCAGCACGCGCTCTGGATTCGTGGGAGGATGGCTTGACCATGATGTTCCGGCTTAGTGATGAGGTACGTGCGGCATTCCCGGACACACGTATTGCGTTTCTCGTGGCCGTTGGCGTGCGGCTGGATCGGCCCTGGCGGGCCGCCGAAGCAGGGCTTGCTGAGCTGGAGCACCGCTGCCAGGCGGGAGAATGGTCGCCCCCAGGGGAAGACGATGACCGGATCACGCCGTGGCATCAGGCCTACCGCAGCTTCGGGGTCAATCCTCGCCGAGTATCTCCAAGCGTGGATTCGCTGTACCGGCGGCTGGCACGTTCGGGGCGATTGCCGAGGATCTCGGGTGCAGTAGATGCGTATAACCTTATTTCAGTCCAACATGGGTTTCCGGCTGGCGCATTCGATCTTGCCAACATCGTCGGCGATGTGTCGATCCGGTTTGCTCGCGACGGCGATGTCTTCTCGCCCCTCGGTGAACCGGACACCGTGGAGCATGCTGGTCGTCGCGAGGTTGTTTACGCTGACGACAAGTCAGTTCTGACCAGGTGCTGGAATCACCGGGATGCCGACCGAACCAAAGTGACGGCCTCATCGAGGGCTGTGGTGTTCATCCTGGAGACCTTGACCGCGGAGCAGCACGGACGTGCTCTTGCCGAGGCGGCGGCACAACTCGCCGACATCGTAGCTGATAACTCGGCGTCGGTGCGCACGATGTTCGTGGACCAGTCAGCGCCCGAGGCATGCGTCACTCAGCCGAGTACTTGCACTTCACTCGGCTGAGCTGTGCTGGAGGCATATCTGCCAGGCCTGCTACTCGGTTTCGGCTTGATCACGCCGATCGGGCCGCAGAACGTATTCGTGATCGGCCAGGGACTGACAGCGGGACTTTCCGGCGCAATGTGGGCCGTGATGTCAGCCGGGTGCTGCGACACGATCCTGATCGTCATCGGCGCCGCCGGAGTATCCGGCCTGCTGAGCGCGGCTCCGACAGCGCGGATTGCCCTGCTGCTGGCCGGCTCGGTCTTCTTGAGCTACCTAGGAATACGGCAGCTCCGCGCTGAACACGGGCGGCTGGATGAGCAGCCGCCGACCAAGTACACGGCTGGACAGATCATCTCGCGTACTGTAAGCGTGTCTCTACTGAACCCGCATGCGATCCTTGATACGGTCGGCGTTATCGGTTCCGCCGTCACCGCCCAGCAGGCTAACTCCCGAGCGGTGTTTGCCGTCGGCGCGATCAGCGCCTCCTGGCTGTGGTTCCTGTTCCTGGCAATCAGCGCAACACGGCTCGGCCGCTACCTGCATGGCAGGGCACTGCTTTGGTTCGACCGCATTTCTGGAGGAATCATGATCGCGTTTGCGACAGCATTCCTCATAGAATTCTGCCGCACACTGGCACAGTGACGACTGCATACCGACACGTCGTTCATCGTATCGTTTCAGCGCGTCATGCAAGTTTCGGCGAGGTCCCGGTATTTAAGTTCGCCGTTGATCACCTTGCGGTAAAACGACCAGTACGAAGGCTCGACTGTGGCGATGCGGCCCTCGATCAGCATGTTCAACTCGGGAACCCGCACCATCGGGACGCCCTGATGGAAGTGATGGGCGGTGTGGAGGTCATTGCCGTTCGTGAACCACCGTGCGAACCTGCTGGCCCGCACCGTCCGGGTGTTGGTCAGCACGTTTGGATCGGTCTGTGAATTGAGACCGAAGTGCTCAGGAAGCTCGATCAGAAAATGCGTAGGCTCGGCAACCAGCAGGGCCGGGGCCGCCCAGGCCACCAGCAGGATCAGACTGCTTGCCGCGATACTCGCCGCGACGGCTCCGGCCAGCACGACTGCGAAAACAACGTATTCCTCTCTGATCTTCTTCGCCGCGCCTGTCTTCCCCACCTGGGGATTTAGCCGTCCTAGCAGACTGCGGCCTATGTTTACGGCCACATCCCGGTAACGGCCGAGACGGAAGCAACCGCGCATGAAGCCAGGCACCGAGTCCAGGTCGTGGAACTGGTAGTTGAAGAACTCACGGTTTTGCGGTGTCCCGAGATAGGCGTGATGGCGAAGGTGATCATACTTGTAATGCCAGAACGAGCTAAGCATCGGGATACCGCAGATGAGCCCGACCAGCCTGTTCAGCCAGCGCTGGTTGTACGCGTGCTCATGCAGGCATTCATGCTGAAGCTCGACGAGGTGGGCATACATGAGACCGGTGACGATCACGGTAGGAATATCAACCGGCCATGGTGGAGCGAGCACGATTGCCGTCCAGCCTGCCCCTATAACCGCTAGGGCGAATGCCAGCTTCGCGGTGAAGTAGCCCGGACGCCTGGTGAACAGGCTTTTGGGCAGGTCCCGGCGTGTATCAATTCCTCGCACTGGCGCAAGCGGAACATCGCGTGAGCCGTAGAGGAGGCGGTCAGCAATCAGAGACCGAGGTGAGAGTGCCATGAATAACTTCCTAACGGATCTAAGCCCAAGCTCATAAGACCACACGCTGTACGGAAAGAGCAATACTGGCGCAGCGCCATGCGCTTCAGCATTGTTGCAGTTCAGAGCTATTGGCATAGAGTAGCCCCGCGAATCCCCAGGCTACGAGCACTTCATTTCTGCGACGGACGGTCACACCGTTGAAAAGCATGTGTATTAGTTTAATGTGCCTCCTGGTAAAGCAGGTGTCCGCGTCATGTGATACGGCAGCATAGTTCCGGTGGGCACCGTAGGCGCACATGAACGCCAGCAGGAACGGAAGCTATCACTGCACAGCAGTCCTGATGTACAGCAACCCCAGTGCATAAGGGGCTACTCGATCGCGATGAAGACCCATTCAGTCAGCGACGCGGACGGCATCGACTCCGAACGGGAAGCCCCGGCTTGCCGCCTGGTCAGCGGGAGGGTTTGAAGAGGGCGGCCACCGCGGCAATAAGAGCTCCGATCGCTGTCTCGTTTGTAAGGGCGGTTTGGGCAGTGGCATCTCCGCGAAGGGCTATGTTGATGCCGGCCGCGCACATGAGCGCTGCCCCGGTAAACAGCAACCCCCTTGAGGAAAACCGCCTGGCTAGGTCTTTTACCCTGGTTGGCGCGCTGGACGTGTCGGTGATGAGAATCAGCGTTTTCAGAGTTTCACGATTGCCCGCCAGTTGTGCCACGATGGCGAGTACCTCTTCCATGCCTACCTTCTGCACGGCGTCGCGCAGCGCTTTGACTACGACCTCGACATCGGCGTTCGTGACCTCAGGCGCTTGGCGGAACACGGCGGTCCCGTCAACCGATCTGAGGAACTCCACCGCTTGAGTAGTCGCGTACTGCCGTACAACTTCGCGGGCGTCGGCTGTCAGTGCTTCCGAGGCATTACCATCGCCTACGGCGCTATCAAGTTCTTCGAGAAGATCGCGGGCACGGCCGACCACCTGTCCACGTGATGGCAGTTCCTCCTCGCCTGCCTCCGCCTGATCGACGAGGAGGTCTAGTTCCCCGAAACCCTCATCGGCGGGGTCACTCGATTCGATCGTGCTCCCGTTATCACCGTAACTGGCGCCCTTGGGCATCTCTAGCTCCGGCGCGTCTTCGCCATGCGCGAGCGGGAGTTCGGGGCGAGCGTCATCTTCATAGGGTCTGTCCACTGCACCAGACACAACACACCTTGCCTACGACTAAGGTCGACACATCCATTCTTCCAGGTCGGCGCCAGTGACTGCGGTGAACCTGGCGAACGGGGTAGAACGCCTCGGAGATCACCGGCGCGGCGGACATGATTATCTGATCTGTTCGCGGCTCGCGCCGGTATGGCGGTGCACGTCTTCGGCCTTTGACGGCCCTGGCTGGGCGGGTGCGATCCACGGCCCTGGTATCGATGGGTCGATGATGCCGTCTTCCAGCCATATGTAACGGTCAGTGAGTACCTGCCGCGCCAGTGCCGAATCAGCGGTGTCGGTGTTCGTCCAGAGCTGGCCGAACAGCTCCTCGACCCGGAGCCGGGCCTGGGTGCAGAACACATCGGCGAGCTCCGCCGCCGTCGCGCCCCGCCCGGTCCCGGTGCCGCCGGCAGTGTCCAGCTGCGCCCGGACGCAGCTGGCGCTCATCGCGAACAGTTCCGCGCCGATGTCCACGATCCGGCCGAGGAAGCCCTGCTTGCGCTCGAGCCGGCCTTGCCACCGCGCCATTCCGTAGAACGTGACGCGAGCCAGCTTCCGGCTCGCCCGTTCCACATACCTCAGGTGCGCCGCCAGCGGACCGAACTCGCCGTAGGCGCCCGGTCGCTGACCCTGGCCGGCCACCAGCGTGGGAAGCCATCTGGCATAGAACCCGCCTGCCCGGGCAGCGGCGCGGACCCGGCGGCCTGGCGCCAGCTGCGGATCGACGAGCTCACCGGCCGCGGACAGATGAGCATCCACCGCCTCCCGCGCGATGAACAGCCGCATGATCTCGGACGATCCCTCGAAGATGCGGTTGATGCGCATGTCCCGCATCATCTGCTCAGCGGGCACGCCCCGCTCGCCGCGCGCGGCCAGGGACGCGGCGGTCTCATAGCCGCGACCGCCGCGGATCTGCACCAGCTCGTCAGCTATCTTGCTGGCCATTTCCGAGCAGTACAGCTTGGCCAGCGCCGCCTCAATGCGGATGTCGTTGCGCTTGTCATCGGCGAGCTGGCTGGACAGCTCGACAACCGCCTCCAGCGCGTAGCAGGTCGCGGCGATGAAGGAGATCTTGCTGGCTACCGCTTCATGTTCGCCGATGGGCCGGCCCCACTGCACCCGTTCGCGTGACCACTCCCGGGCAATCTTCAGCGCCAGCTTCGCGGCGGCGGCACAGCTCGCGGGCAGGGAGAGCCGTCCCGTGTTCAGCGTCGTCAGGGCGATCTTCAGACCCTGGCCCTCCGCACCGATGCGGTTCGCGGCCGGCACCCTGACCTGATGGAATCTGGTAACCCCGTTCTCCAGGCCCCGCAGGCCCATGAACGCGTTCCGCCGCTCGACGGTGATCCCCGGGGCGCTGCCCTCTACGACGAAGGCGGTTATCCCGCCGTGGCGGCCCGCTTCGCGCGGAACCCGTGCCATCACCACGAGCAGGTCAGCGACCACTCCGTTGGTCGTCCAGAGCTTGACGCCTTCCAGCACGTACTCCGACCCGTCTGCTGATGGCGTCGCGGTCATGCTGAGCCGGGCAGGGTCGGAGCCCACGTCGGGCTCGGTCAGCAGGAACGCGCTGATCTCGCCTCGCGCGCACCGGGGCAGGTAAAGCCGCTTCTGCTCCTCGGTCCCGAACAACGCGAGCGGCTGCGGCACGCCTATCGACTGGTGCGCGGACAACAGCGCGGCCAGCGCCGGCGAGGCCGATCCAGCGATCATCAGCGCCCGGTTGTAATACAAGTTACTGAGCCCGAGTCCCCCGTATTCCGGCGCGATCTTCATGCCGAAGGCACCCACCGCGGCCAGGCCCCGCACCACGTCATCGGGTATCCGCGCGTCACGTTCGATCAGCGCGCCGTCCACCGAAGCCTCGCAGAACTCGCGCAGCCGCGCGCAGAACTGCTCGCCACGGCGCCTGGAGTCCTCGTCCGGGCGCGGATGCGGATGAATCAGATCCAGCCGCAAGTCCCCGAGGAAAAGCTGCTTGCCGAAGCTAGGCTGATGCCACCGGGTCTCCCGGGCTCCCTCCGCTGCCTGCCGCGCCTCCCGCTCGCCAACATGTCGCGCATGATCCGCGTGGTCCGCACTCATTACCCATCCCTGTCCTGACGTCCTCACTCAGACACTGCCCAGTCCTACCCTCCAGTAACATGCCAGTTCTTGTTCATAACGCCCGCACCCGCGGCTTCCCGCGATTTCAACGAACGAACGGTGGCGCTACGGCTCGCCCGCCAGCAACTCCTCCACCGGCCCGACCCACCCGAATACCGGGTTGTCATGGACGAGACCGTGCTCCAACGCCCATCGGCAGCCTGGAGGTCATGCCCGGCCAGATCAGGCAGGCCGTTACCCAGGTGCTTGTCACAAGTAGTGGGGCTGAACCCGCTGGCGGTGCAGCTTTGTCCTTTTCGCCGGATTTGCTGGGCGGGTCTTCGTGGTTGATCTGGGCTTCGCGGTGACTGTGGTGCACCATAGGATGCTGTTGGTTAATTCGCGGACTCTCGGGAAGCCGGCGCGCGCAGACTTGGCCGGCCGACCGCCCAGAGCCGCAACTTCCGCCACATTAACCTCACAGTTAACAGTCACCTGAGATATCTAAGGGGTACGTTGCGCCAACCACCCCCACCCCAGGGGAACGTTGCGCCAACCACCCCCTAGCGCATCCACCCCGACCCACTTTCTAAACACGCCCAGCGACCTGGATAAAGCCAACAGAGTCCCATAGTGCACCAAAGTCACCGCGCAGAACCCCGATTTGCCGCAGTAATCTGAGCGACCCGCCGCGCGGACATCCGGCCGCAGACCTTGCTGGCGAAGCGATGGGATCCCGACGCAAATAGGATCCGAGAGGCGTTAAGTGGCTATTGCGACAATCCTGCACAAACCAGAACACCCGCCAGGCTGCCAGTACTGCTCCGCTCATGAAGCTAACCTGAAGAACCCGAGGTAAGGATTATCTATCCTTTGAGATAGTTATTGTTTCGTAACGTTTCGGCTTGTATTCCTGCCCGGATCATGACGCTCTAATGATGGCGTTCCATACATGCTTACGTTGAAGCGCGACTTTGCCTCGTGAAGGCAGGCCTCATAGCGGTCGAGGGAGAGGGCACACAGGCTTGCAACATGAGTATCTACTGAGCACATCCCTAAAAGGAGGCAGCGAGATGAGCGAGAAAGGCCCGGAGAACAAGGAAGCACCGAACTCGATGGAGCGGATACCGAAGGACAAGGCAGACACAATCAAGGCGCTCGGCGCTACGGCCATCAAGGGTTCCAGCCGATAGTGACTACGCATGTACCCGGCAGCGCCTCGCCGATCCGGTGGAATCACCTGTGCTTGCGCGGATCGGCGAGGCACTGCGTCCCGTGATTTCCAGAGCAGCATCCAATCGGAGGTCCGGAGGACTACCGGGCTTGCTACTGTCGTCCTCCTTGAGGGCGCGAAGCCTTGCCATCTGTCGCTTCTACGGAAATCCACCAAGAGTGGGGTATCGCAATGGGTATTCTGGATCATCGTAAGACCTGGCGGTTCCAGGTCAGTGGCTCTCCGCAGGACTGCCGCACAGCTTTCACCAAGGCATTCTCCAGGTCCGGGGGCGGCGGCAACCTCTTGATCAGGGCCAAGTGGGATGTCAGTCAGTCAGACGATGGAGCGGCGGCCATCTATCGAGGCCGGGCCGGAATGGGCAAAGGCGCCGCCATCATGTCGAAACGGTCGGGCTCAGAAGAAGACGCTGCGATCAATTCCAAAGTGTCCTTCAAGATCGAGAGAGTTGCCGACGGCGTGGTGACATGTGCGATGTGGCTCAGCGCAGCAGGCAACCTTCTCGGTGTATTCACGGCGGACGCTAGATTCTTCCGGCCCTATATGGCAGCCGTCGAACGACAGCTCCGGCAGATAGATCCTCAGCTAAGCGTCACCAAGTCCTAACGACGGTTCCAGACGACGCTTTGAAGTCTTGTGCGCGAGGGCTCTGACACTGGTGTCGGGGCACCGCGTTACGCCGCGGTCCCACCAGGTGCCGGGCAGGAAGCGGAGAACAGCATGGGCCTATTCAGACGGTCAGACGGCGAAACGCGAAGATCCAACGACCAGGCTGCGGGAATGGCCGCCTGCCTTGAGCGGTTCGGCCGTCACGTATACGACGTGGTGGAGAAGCCATGGCCTTGGCCGTCAGCATCGGAAGACTTCGTCCTCCCGATGTATCGGCAGTACCAGGCGAACCCAGATGCTTTTCTGACAGCGCTGGCAGACATCGCCGATACATACGGAGGCTGGACGGCCTACGGCGCTGAACGCCTGATGATAGAAGTCGCTGGCGGGAACCTCGAAGCAAAGAACGACCTTGCCCATAGCCTGCTAGCCACACGAGACCCGCGACACCTCGACGAGGCCGAGCAACTGTCCGAGGAGTCGATCACGCGGAAATCACGAGCATTCGGCTTCGATGGCCGCTCGACCAGGAGTAGTCGGTCGCTGCGCACCCGGATCTGGATGGCCCGCGGCCTGATCGCGGAGACCGCCGGCGACGCCGACACCGCCACGGGACTTTTCGCAAAGGCCCTGGATGAGGCAGCCCGGGTGCGCGACTTGCGCAAAGAAGAACGTCCAGGCACGTACGCCATCTCCGTCCAAAGGTGCGGCGAAGTCCTCGCCTGCCAGCGGAACCCTGAGTCGATCACCGTGCTCGACGACGCCCTTGACATCCGCGAAAGCCAAATCGGCGAGGACCACACGATCTGGGCTGTCCAGGATTGCGCCAAATCTCTGTGGTGGGCATACGATCGGCTCGGCCGGGACGTGGAAGCCGAAGCCGTGGCCCGCCGCTACCATCTCAAGGGCGACCCCGAGGAATGGATGCCTTCGTTCGTCCCTAACCTGGACACCAACGGCCTGCTATCTCACGATTAGACCGTGGCCTTATCCGTGGAAAAGCCTATCGTCTTGGCCTGACAAGCCATAAGCACTGGCAGCCTGCGGACGCGCGTCACTCGAAGATGGCGCACCCGAACAGCTTCCTGCATACTCTTCTGTCGCGGACAGGTCGGTCGGCCAGATCGTTGCGCCACGTCCTTGACATGACGTTCCCGCGGAAGCGTCTTGTGCACGATTCCACAAGGCGCTTCTGCGGAAACGCGCTCACACTCCAGTCCGGGAACTAAGGCGTGTGGTAACCCGTAATCTCCCAGAACCAGGGCACTCTTCGCTATTAACCCCGGACTGGCTCAAGTCAGCGCAACGTGCTCAGGTGAAGGCCACGGTGAGCTCAGCGATCAGGTCACCACGTCAGCACAAGATCATCGTCCCTACGCCGCCGTTGTCCCACGAGAACCAAAGTTCGTCAACGTCGCCGGAGGAAACGCCGCGGGTAACCGTAAGCGTGTCCGAGGGCGGCTGGGCCGCGTAGCCCGCGGCGATCGCCTCGCGGCCGGTGAACGGGCCGACCGGTATGCCAGTGAACTACATGACCGCATCGCGTGAAGCGATCGGCGAAGGCAGCCCACTCGCCAGATCGGACGCTGTCATTGAAGGCCGCTACGTGCGTGGCTACCACAGGTACAAGACAGCGAAGTCAGGCCGCGCCGTCGTGCTGGGCACCGGACCTGGCCAGCATGGTCTGGCGGGTGAACTCCTCGACCTGCCCGGCCAGGTCCCTGGCCTGAGCCGAGCCCTTGTAGATCGGCGCGGCGAGCTCGCCCCGGACCACGACCAGCCGGGTGGTCACCTGAGCGATCCGCAGCGGAACGGGAAGCGACAGGGCCGGTTCCAGGGCGGCCGCCGCGGCGTCCAGCGCGCCGGACCGCAGCCGGGCCAGGGCCAGATCAATGCCGGTCAGCGGCTGCCCGCCGGCCCAGTGGTCTTCACGGTCACCCGGCCCTTTCTCGTACAAGCCGATGGCGTGCTCCAGCTCTTCGGCCGCCTCACCGGCGGTACCCGCCAGCTCGGTCAGCGCCGCGCCGGCCAGGCTGTGGTGGGTGGCCTCGGACAGAGCGAACTGGCCGCCCATCCCCACCAGCTCATCGCTGTAGTCCCGGTCGCGAGCCTCGTGCGCGTCACCGATCGCCCGCCGTGCCGTGTCCGCGTCGCCCAGCCGCGCCGCCGCCCGGGCGACATGCAGATACAGCCCGGCGCCCGGCCACCCCGCGGACACATACCGCAGGCCGTCGGCGGCCAGGTCACGGGCCTCGACATACCGGCCGCGCCAGAACATAAGCGCCGACAGTTGCTGGCGGAGCTGGGCTTGCAGCGGCCGGTGACCGACCGGATCAGCGTACGCCCACCCGGAACGGATCAGCTCCTCACCCGCATCCGGGTAGCCGAGCCGGACCGCGAGATTTCCCATCAGCCCGTTCAGGCAGCCGAGGGCGACATACAGGTCAGCCTGCTCCGGTGGCCACAGCCGGCGGCCCAGCAGCCGGCACACCCGCTCCCGGATCCGGTCCATGTCCGCGAACACCACGGCCGGGTCGCCGGTATCGCTCGCCCGCGCCAGCCGGGCCACATCACAGTGGAGCTGCTCGCGGGTGACCTCGCCGATACGGTGCCGCTCCGCTTCTTCGACCCGGCCGCTGGCATCATGCGCGGCCAGTACCACCCGGCGTCCCACCGCGGGGTAATCCGTCTCCGGCTCGTCCATCTCATCGCATCCGGCGGCCGGCTGGGACCGGCTGGCCAGGTCGAGCAGCGGAACGACCCCGGGCAGCGGGGCGGCGCCAGGCGGCCCGGACCGGTCCGGCGAGACGGCCGGCGGTCCCAGGGTCCTGGGCTTGGGCAGCGGTGCCGTACCGAACTGGCCGGGCCGCAGGCCGAACGCCGTGCAATAGAACAACCGGTACCGCTCGGTCAGCTGATGGCGGCCGGACTCCCACCGCCGGATATACGTCTCCAGATGCTCGATGCCCGGCATCGTCGCGTCACTGGCCGCCTCGGCGGCCTGGATCAGCCGCCGCGCCATCTCCCGCCGAGCCCACCCGCGGGCCTCCCGCTGCTGACGCAGCCACCGCCCGGTTCCCGTCACCATCGCGTCATCGTGGCTGATAGCTTCCTGGGGCGGGAAGGGCTTACCGGTGACGATGTGCATGGATCGTGGCTGCTCATCCGCAACAATCTGGTACACCGACCTGATGCACGAACGAACGGTGGTTCCACCCCAACAGCGCCGGAACCCCGTCCGGGCGAGACGGACCAAACAGCTACGCCGCCGACAGCGCCCGCTCGGCGGCGTCGAACCGGGCACAGAACTCCTCGTCCCCCGACTCACCAGCCGCGGCCCGGACCGGACGAAGCTCATTCAGGGTCCGGGTCGACGTCACCCCGCCCTCGACCATGTCCAGTACAGCCCGGCCGGTGGCAAGCGCGTCGCGCTGCGCGTTCTGCGCAAGCTGGACACCGGCCAGCCGCGCACCAAGGAAGACGCGAGTACGCGGCAGCAGGCGCCGGGCTAGCAGCTCCTGGTATACGGTCTCGGCCCCGGGCAGGTCACCCAGGTTCGCCGCTCCCGTCGCTTGCGCCGTGGTAATAAGGTCAGGGCCGACGGTGAATCCCTTAACCCACTGCGGCTCCTCAATGCCGGGAGCCCGGTCGAGTTCCCGCTGCGCCCGAGCGATCGCGGACCGGAACCCGGCTGGATTGCCGGTCAGCGATGCCGCGTCCGCGTGACGCAACGCGATCCGGACTTGCAGCCACGGCGCAGGCTCGTAGCGAGCCTCCTCGATCGCACGGTCGCTCAGCGATACGGCCTGACGCGCGGCATCCCTGCTGTCCCAGTCCACGCTCGCCGTATGGCTTGCCTGGTAGCAACACAAGTTGGCGTAATTTTGGAGCACCCATCCGGTCAGCGCGGAGTCCCCAGCGCTCGTTGCCAGGTCCAGCGCATCGATGTAAAGCCGCCGTGCCAGTGACAAATCCGCCGCATCATACGCAGCCCAGGCACTTACATCGGCTAGGTATCCCGCAGCAATCAGTAGCTGGCGGCCAACCGTCTCGATGTAGCTGGAGTGTCTAAGCATCCGCTGGGCGAGCTGCCACTGCCGTAGCGCCGGGGGCAGTATTGCCCTGCCTCCGGCCAAGCCCTCGCGCGTCCACAGAGTGCCCAGCGAAGCCTGCAGGTATTTGACATGTGAGGCGGTCACCCGGGACGGCACGGCCGCTTCGGGCAGCATCGCCGCTAGGGCGGCGCCTGCTGCCAGGCCGGTGAAGCTGCGCCGGTCCACTTCCGTATCCATCTCACCTGTGTCGCCGAGCACGAGCGGGAGCAGCGCCTCGCGCGGCATGGCCACCGCGTCGGTGAAACCGAGCAGGACCCGGATGTCGAACACGGCACCGCGTTGCCCGTGCTCGTAGTAGCTTAGCGCGGCTCGACTCCACCCGGCCATGGCCGCGACATCGGTCTGGGACAGCCCGGTGGCCGCCCGGAACACGGCCACCACGGCGGGCGCGTTCACCTCGGCCAGGACACGGCGCATTAACAGCGAATCGAACGGCCACAGCGGGCATGGCACGGCCTGCCGGGCGGCCCGGGTGCACGCCGGGCACAGCGGATCACCGGGCCGCGACGGCGACGCCGTCCGGCAGGCGGGGCACGTCCGGGCTGCGGGCATTCGTTTCCTCCCAGGTCACGGTGGGCGGCAGCGAGAGTACCCCGGCCGAGGCTCACAAGCCAGATCCGGTCCGTAACGATCTGTTGCACCAGCCTGGATGCGGGGCGAGGATGGTCGTTGCCAGTGGCACCACCGCCGTTCGGGATAAAAGAGCGTGGCACAGATGGGTCAGTGATCTGGCTGCCGGCCAGGGTGAGAACCCACGACCTGGCGGGGCACGTCGTGGGTTCTCGGTAAGGGGCGTGGTCAGTGCGGAGTGAAATCCTGGTTGGTGGCGGGGGTGCTCTTGCAGGCCCACTGGTCGAGCTGCTGGCCCGCGTTGCTGCTCGCGCCGTACACGTCCAGGCACAGGCCGCTGTTCTGGTTCTTGAACTCCCAGGAGCCATCCGATTGCTGCATGGGCAGCCACTGGCTGCCGGCCGCTCCGTTCGCGGGCTGCTGGACGATATCAGGTGTCCCGGCGGTTGTTGAACCGCCGCTCACCGCCACGTCGTCGCCGGAGTTCTGTGCCTGCAGCTCGCCGTACCCACCGGAGGTGGGCACGAACTGGAACTGCTGGTTGGACTGGCCGTTGCAGGTCCACTGGTCGATCGCGGCACCGCTCGCGGTGGTGTTCCCGAAGACATCCAGGCACAGGCTGTCGCTGCCGATAACCAGCCGGTGATAGCCGGACGGGAACCCGCCGCCGCTCGAGGTCTGGATGCCGGCCTGGTTGATGACCTGCTGCGCGCCGGACGGCCAGTTGGTGCCGCTGACCTGGACGTTGTTGGACAGGACGTTGTTGTGCGGTGACCCGGTGGCGACCTGGGTGGCGCCGCCGTTGAACCAGTTCCCGGAGAACGTGCTGTCGTCGGTGTTGTTGTTCGGGTTGGCGTTGGTGAACGCCCACACCCCCGCGTCCTGCACCACGTTGCTGGAAACGGTCAGGAAACGCGAGCCCTCGTCGAGGTACAGCGCGACGGTGTGATTGTTGTTGAACATGTAGTTGTCCTGGATCACCGATCCGGGGTTGGCCGACAGGTTGTAGATGCTGCCGCCGTCGTGCATCACGTTCTTGGTGTCGAAGATCAGGTTCCAGGAGACGGTGTTGTTCTTCAGCGTGGTGGGGGTGGTGTAGATCGGCTGGTAGTTGTAGGTGCCCCGGTTGACGTAGTCCTGGCTGCCTCCCGGGTCGTTCATGCCCCAGCCCCAGCCGATGTCGATCCCGTCATACGGCAGGTGGTCCACCTGGTTATGGCTGATCGTGGCCTGGGTGACGTAGGTGGACAAGATGGCGGGGACTTCCTTGTAGTCGGTGCCGACGTTCGTCACGTGGTTGTCGGTGATGGTGATGTTCTGGTTGGTCATCGCTGGGTTGCTCGGGTGGTGCGCGTCGGTCTGGACCCCGCCGACCACGATCCCGCTGCCCGCGTCGCTGGTGAACGTGTTGCCGGTGATGGTGATGGCGCTGGCACCCAGGCCGGTCCCGCTGGCGTTGGCGTCGGCGTCCTGCCCGACACCCAGCCCGGCCTCGCCCAGATCGGTGAAGGTGTCTCCGCTGAAGGTGATGTTGGTGGCCGCGGAGACCTGCACGGCGCCGGGCATCTGATTCCAGTGCTCCCTGGTGGCCTCGAACAGCTGGCAGCCGCTGGTACAGCTGCCGAAGGCGGGCTGCTGCCAGGGACCGGTGATGATAGCGCCGGCCTGCTGGTCGGCGTAGCCGTTCGAGCCGCTGGGTCCGAGCCAGGTGGCTCCGGTGAACGTCATGTTGGCGAAGCTAAGGCCGCTGACCGGGCTGCTGTAACTGCCGCTGACCTGGAGCAGGACCTGCTGCTTAGGCAGCTCGATGTCCAAGCTGTTCGGGTTCTGCCCGGACGCCGCCTTATAAAACAGCTGTCCGGTCGAGGAGTTGATCGCCCACTGGCCGGCCTGCTGGAGGAACGCGGAGTTGTTCTCCAGGAACATCGCCCCGCCGGCGAACGGCGCGTTCAGCGTGTCATAACCAAACGTGTTGTTGGCCCAGGCCGGCTGCTGCATCGTGATCGTGCCGCCGCTGATCGACTGGACCGGCGCGTACCGGTCGGTGAAGGAGTCGACGCTCTCCACGTCGATCTGGTTCTGATCGGACAGTCCGTCCAGGTAACTCAGCGACGAGTCGGTGAAGGTCATCCCGGTCGAGGTGAAGGTGAAATCCGACCGCGGCACCGAGACCGCCGCCCGTGGTGCCTCCGCGCCGTTGACGTACAGCTGACGGGTGTTGGTCCCGGTCCCGACGTTGGCCACCCAGATGTTGTTCGCCTGGTTCTGCAGCGTCCAGCCGGTGACCTGCTGGGCGCCGGTCATCACCGCGGGCTGGCCCTTGGGCCCCGCGTAGGTGATCGTGTGGCCGTTCTGGCCTGAGTCGGCGCTGGTGAAGCGGAGCGGCTGAGTCAGCCGGTACGTGCCCGCGGCCATGTGCACCACCACGTCCGAGCTGGCCGACAGCCGGTGCGCCGTCTGCTCGGCTTGCGCGAGGCCGGCGGCACGGACTCCAGCGCCCGGCGACACATACAGGTTGACGACGCGTGAGATGGGCCTGGCGTTCGCCGCTTCGACAGGCACCACTCCAGCCATCAGCGCCAGCAGCGCTGACCCGGCGACGGCCGCGGCGCGGCCGGCGTGACGTTTCCCGACTTGAGACATGCTGATCCTCCTCAAGGGAACATGGATGGTTCCCCCCAAGCTGTAAGAAGGGCGTGGCATAGGACGGACGCCGGGTGCGCAGGACCAGCGTCAGGGTCAGGCGTATCCGGGTGGAGGCGGGCAGGCGTACGGTCAGCCACGGCCCGTCGGCCTCGGCGTGCTGCTCGATGACCGATGGCTCGCCGTGCCCGTAGTCGTACAGGCCGCCGAGCCAGGAACCGTCCGGGCAGGCGGTGTGGCGGACGGCCTCGATGGTGTGCTCGGCGAACGCGCCGGCCTGCACGATCACCGTGCGGCCCCGTTCCGGGTCGAGGTTGACCAGGTCGACGACGGTGGCCCGCGGGTCGATGCCGGAAACCAGGGCGGCCACCGAGGCGGGCAGGCCGGGACGCCGCCGGCCGGCATCGTAATAGCGGATCCGGGCCTGCTGGAGCCCTCCGTTGTAGATCACCTGCGGGCCGCCCCAGGTCAGCTGGACCAGGGCCTCGGTGACCACCGGGTTGCACTGCTGCCACAGGTGGATATCGGCTTCGGCTACGTCGGTGTCACGGTAGGCCTTCATGCGCGCGAGCCGGTGGCGCACCTGGGCCTGGGCCGCGGCCAGGATCTTCTCCGGGTAGTGCGGGTTGTCGCCGGCCAGGAACGCGAACCACGGCTCTTCGTGGCCGGCCTCTTCCTTGCTGCGGAAGGAGCGGACGGTCCGCCAGTCGTATCCGGCTTGCTCCCGCAGCTCTTCCAGCCGTTGCCGGTCGGCCGGGTCGTTGCCGTGGTGCCACAGCGCGATCGGGATGGACGCCAGCATGGGGTTGTAGTCGAACCAGCCGCGGTCACTGTGCCGGTACGGGACCAGCAGCGTCGGTGTGGTCGCGGTCTCGGCGAGCTGCGGGTACCACTTGGCCGGGAGCGAGGAGTCCGACTCGGTGAACGCGAGCACCTTGCCGCGATCGGTCATCGCGTCCATGGCCGGGCGCAGCAGGTCCAGATAGCCGTCGTCGCCGGTCACCGTGGCGGCGGCCAGCGCCGCGACGGCAGCGGCGCTACCGACGCTGTACCAGCCGTGCGGCCAGGACCAGCCGTAGTGCCCGCCGTACCAGCGCCCGTCGAGAACGCTGCCAACCACCCCGTCCGGGCCGGTGTTGTCCGGCAGGATGCCGCCGTTGGCGGCGGCGCGGTCCCGCCACGCGCCGGCGTACTGCTCGATCCAGTCCCGGTAGCGGGGGTCGCCGGTGGCGATCCAGGCGTTCAGGACGAGCCCGGTGGCCGCGAGGTTCACCGCGGTGTCCCCCGCGCCCATGCGGGCCGTCATCTCGCCGTTAAGCCGAGGGTCCCGGGCTCGTTCGGGTTCGGGAGCGCCGTCGGGTACCAGCCAGTCCAGCGGGAAGCCGTAGCTGCGTGCCTCCCGGTCCAGCCAGGGGTAATGGGTCCCGTTGAACAGGCCAGTCCGTCCGGGGTCTGAGCCGTTGTGCGGACGGCGGATGATGCGGTGTTCCGGGTCGTAGTTGCCGTTCGCGGGATCGACGTACAGCTCGGCGAACCGCACCGCACGCCCGGTCCACCTGGCCGGCTCGGCCATGGTCAGGAAGTACAGCAGGAGCAGGCTCTCGCCCTGGTGGAACCAGTCGTACCCGCGCTCGTATTCGTCCTTCAGCATGCCGAGCTCGGTGAGCTGGGCGGTCACTCCCTCCCAGTGCCGTCCGGCCTCGGCCAGCAGATCGTCCGCCCCGCCGAGCAGGTAGAGCTGCGGCCAGTTGAAGAACACCTCGTAGAAGTCATCGACACCGTCGCGGGAGGTGAGCGCGTACCGGTAGTTCAGCCGCCCGTCCGCGTCGGTGAAGTCTCGCGCGAAGCACCGCCAGGCGTCGTCGAGCAGGTCCAGCAGCTCCCGCTCGGCCAGCGCCCAGCCGGGCGGCTCGAGCAAGGGCACCGAGGCTGTGATCATGTCACTCCTTGCTGGCGCCAGCCAGCAAGCCGGCGATCAGGAAGCGCTGGGCGAACAGGAACACGATCAGCACCGGGCTGATCGCGAGCAGGGTCGCCAGCGCCAGTTCGGGACGCAGCACCGTGGCGGTGCCGGCGGTCGGGTTGAACTGCGGGACGTTGTTCAGCAGCAACCCCAGGCCCACCTGGACCGGGTACTGGTTGCTTTCCGGCAGCATCACGTAGGGCAGGAAGTAGTTGGTCCAGTTCGCCACGAAACTGAAGAACCCCACCAGTGCGATGACCGGCACGGCCAGAGGCAGCGCGATGCGGCGGAACACTCCGAACTCCGTGGCGCCGTCGATCCGCGCGGCGGCCAGCAGGTCGCGCGGCAGCGCGGTGCTGAAGTAGATGTAGGTCAGGTAGACGCCGAACGGGTAGAACGCGTACGGCAGCACCACCGACCACATCGACCCGATCAGGTGCACCGCGTTGATTTCGAGAAACAGCGGGATGACCAGGGTCGTGGCCGGCATGAGCATGACCACCAGCGTGGTGACCAGCAGCACCCGCCTGCCGCGGAACTCGGTCATCGCCAGTGCGTATCCGGCCGGTATGCCTACGATCAGCGTGATCACCAGCGCGAAGAACGCGTACAGCGTCGAGTTGCGCAGCCACAGCAGGACGGCGTCGCCCTGGAAGCCGGTCAGCGCGTCCCAGTTCTCCCGCAGCGCGTGCCATGATCCGAACGACAGCGGGTTGTCCTGGACGAGCTGCGTGTCCGTCTTCGTGGCGGCCAGCAGCAGCCAGAGCACCGGCAGCACGAAGAACACTCCGAAGGCGAGCAGCAGCAGCCCGGGGAGTATCTGGCCGGTGCGCGCCGGGCGGCGCTGGTAGCGGGGCCTGGGGCGCCTGGGGTCTGGAGCGCGGGGAGTGACCCGGCTTCCGCTCCTGGGCACAGTGGTGTCAGTCGGCATCGAAGAATCTCGATCGGGTCACGAACACCGCGGCTACCACGAGCGAGACCACAAGGAGCTCGACGGAGATCGCGGCGGCGTAATTGACGTTGTTGTTCTGGAACGCGAAGTCATAGGACAGCTGGTTCAGCGAGTAATCACGACCCGCCACCCCGTTGCTGGCCTGCGAGATCAGCTGAGGCTCGACGAACAGCTGGGTACCGGCCGCGAACGCCAGGATCACCATGTACACGATCCATTTGCGCAGCATCGGGATCTGGATGCGGCGGGCCACCTGCCAGCCATTGGAGCCGTCGATACGCGCGGCATCGATGACGTCGAGCGGGATGTTGTTCAGCGCTCCGTACATCACCACGATCCAGCCGCCGGCGCCGGTCCAGAACGCGATCATCGCGAACAGGATCGCCAGGTGGCCCGGCTCGATGACCAGGCCGAATGTGCCGTAGCCGAGCAGGCGGAGGAACGAGGCGGCCGGGCTGACGGTCGGGTCGAGCATGAACAGCCAGACCATTACGCTGGCCGCGCCGGCCAGCGCCCCCGGGAGGTAGTACAGGAAGCGCACCAGCCGGCTGATCCGGCGGGCCGGCAGCTGGTGCAGCACCAGCGCCAGCCCGGTGACGAACACCACGAGCGCGACCAGCCAGATCACCAGGTAGAGCCCGACATGCTCGACGGCGGGCAGGTACCGGAAGTCCCGCGCCGCGGCCGTGAAGTTGGACAGCCCCGCCCAGTAGTTGCTCGTGCTGGTGAACGCGAAGTAGATCGCGTAGCCGACCGGCACGATCCCGAACGCGGCCAGCAGGACCAGGTAGCCGGCCACGAAGGCGTGGCCGGCCCTTGGCGCGAACTTCACTGGCTTACCTGATAGCCGTCCGCCTGGGCATGCTGGGCGATCGCCGACTGCCAGGCGGGCAGCATCGAGACGATCGACTTGCCCGCGGTCAGGCCCGGATCGACGGTGGCGGCCCAGATCGCTTCCTGGCTGAACTGACCGTATCCCCAGCCGGACCACACCTGGCCGGCGGCCTGCTGGAGGACCGCGGAGATATCGGATGCGTAGTAGCCGGACTTCGCCTGGTTGGCCAGCCACGCCGTGGCCGCCGGAGCGTACGCCGGGTAACCCGGAGCCAGGTCGGCCTGGTAGCCGTTGTCCGTGGTCACCCAGGTGAGGAAATCGACCGCCTCGCGCAGATGCGCCGAGTGGGCCGACAGCAGCCACGTCCCTCCGCCGACGTTGCCGGTGCTGGGCGAGGCCGACCCGGGCCACTGCGGGATCGGCGCGATCGCGATCTGTCCCTTGGGCGTGTTCAGGCCGGAGGGGGTGTTGAACACCGCCCCGCCGAACCACGCCGGACCCGGCAGCATCAGGACCTTTCCCTTCTCGCTCTTGGTGAACGCCGTGCTGAACACGCCCAGCCTGGACATCGAGCCGGCCTTGATCAGCGTGTCCAGCAGCGACGCCATCCGGGTGCAATCCGGGCTGGTGACGTTCACCGACACCGCGCGCAGGCCGGTGATGCCGTTGGCCTGGCACTGGCTGGCCCACATGTAGATCTCCGGGGTGAAGGTGTCCCCCGCGTTGCCCACGATGTAGCCAGGGTGCTGCCTGGCGACCTCTTCGCCGAGCTGCTGGTACTGCGGCCACGTCGTGGGTACCTGGTAGCCCCACTGCTTCATCAGCGTCGCGTTGTACCACAGCACGACCATGGCCAGGTCGTTGCGCAGGCAGTACACCTTGCCGTTCACGGTGCACGGATCCAGCGCTCCAGTGGCGAAGTTGCTCAGGGTCGAGTTCGGGATCAGGCCCTCGTTCAGCGGCGCGGCGAACCCGGCGCTCACCGCCCAGCTGAGCTCGTTATTCTGGGTGCTCCACACCACATCCGGCCAGCCGGTGCCGGTGCGGTTGTACAGGTCGACCTTCGTCTGCAGCGAGTTGGAGCCGTTGGCGTCGCCGTCGTAGCTGACGATATGCAGCTTCACGTCCGGATGAGCCTTCTGATAAGCCTGCGCGGCGGGCATGCGGGTGGAGTCGACCCACACCGTCAGCGGGCCGGAAGACTGCGGCGCCTGCGTGAAACCGTCTTTCATACCCCCGGAAGAATGTCCGCCTCCTGACGAGCTCCCGTTCCCGCACGCGGCGACGGTTCCCGCCACTAGCGCGGCAACGCCGACGGCGGCCGCGAGCCGCGTGCGCGACGGTCTCAGCTGGCTCAGCGCGCGTACAGCGCGGATGACCAGGGCCATAGCTACCCCTCCACTACGTCGTGCGGTCGCCCTGGCCGCCGGACGACGGGAGGACAACAAAGATGGCCTGATGTGTAGTACTTATCGTGTTCATGCCTGGCTTATGGGGTATTAGGATCCAGGTCTGACAAATAGTCAAGTAGATAAGTCATACTTATCTTTGCTCCCTTGGCCGTCATAGGTAAGATCGGCCAGCAAAGGGAGAATGGTGTGACCGGTGATCAGACGGAGATAGCAGCGGCCGACGAGGCAGAACGCGGGGCATCTGGTGTCTACCGGCCCGGCTACGAACTGGCGGCGGAACAGATCCTGCAGATGATCGGCGACCTCGCGCTGCGTCCGGGCGACCGGATGCCCACGGAAAAGGAACTGGCCTCCCGCCTGGGCACCAGCCGCACCGTGGTCCGCGAAGCGATCAAGATCCTCTCGGCGACCGGCCGGGTCAGCGCCCAGAAGGGCCGTGGCCTGTACGTCGCCGACAGCGAGAGCATGCTCGGCGCCAGGCGGTGGGGCGGATTCTTCGTGCCCACCAACCTCGACCACATATTCATGCTGTTCGAGTTCCGGCGCCTCCAGGAGACACAGGCCGCCACGCTCGCCGCCACCCGCGCCCGCCCGTCAGAGCTACGGGTGATCGAAACCGCGGTCCAGACCTGCCGCAACGGCTACACCAGTGGAAACAACTCCCAGTTCGACCAGGGCGACGATGCCTTCCACCTCGGCGTCGCCGCCGCCTCGCACAACTTCTTCCTCGTTTCCGCGGTTCGCGAGGCACGCATGCTGCAGCGCCAGGCCAGCGTCATCGGCCTGCGCGGGCTCGGCGGCCACGCCCGCGCCGCAGTCGGCGAACATGAGGCGATCTACCGCGCGATCCGGGACGGGGATCCGGAAGCGGCCGCGCAGGCCACATCAGTTCACCTCGACAACACCCTCGAGGACTACCGCCGCGAAATCCAGCGCCGCGTGTTCGGCTGAGGACCCGTGCGGCCGCGTGGAAATAAAACGTACGAATAGGCAACATTTCAAAACAAATCGAGTTTGCGGCGTATCATGGGCGGGCGCCGGTTTTGCCGGGATATGACCGCTATGTGGCGGTGGCTGCGGTGCGCAACGCGGAAAGAAAGGGGTTTCGTGGAAGATTGGGCGCCGGTTTCCGGTACCTTTTCTTCCAGAGGACCCTTTCCTTCCGCATGATAGCCGGTCCATGTGCCCGCTATGTGGCAATACGCGCAGTTCGGCAGGCTGGCTAGCGCACTCTAGGGGCTTATCGATCACGCCGGTCACGCGGTCTGCTGCCATTTAGGGTCAACGCCGCCCCGTCCGGAGTCCAGTTGGCCCCTCGTAGGAATTGGCGCGTTCTGCCCTGTGCTGGGGGTGGAGTCACGCCCCATCATGGTACTGGGAGTCCTTCGCCGAGCCGGCCACCGTGCACCACCTGCGGCTTTCGGCGTCCTGCTCCCATGGTTCGCACGGGTTACTTATACGGAGGCATCCATGACTATCAGCATGCTCGTCCGCCGGGCAGCCGCGATCGGAGCGGCCGTCATCGCCGTCTCCGGGGTCATCGCCGGCCCCGCACTGGCATCGGCTCCCCGCGCCCCCGCACCCAGGCATGTCCTGGAGAGGCAGGGCATGTACGTGGCGGGCTTCGACGCCGCGGTCGCCAAGGCCCACGGCTACAAGATCGTCACCTACGCCAACGGCGACATGCAGGCGGTGCCTATCAATCCCAGGTCCGGCCTCCCCAAGGGGACGCTGCTGGTGAAGGCATCAGCGCCGAAGGGAACCATCAGGCCCGACGATAGCGGCTACAGCAAAGAATACGGCGACTGCGGCGACTCGTGGATCTACGGCTACCAGATCGGTGCCCATAAGATCGACCTCGAGAGCGGCTTCGACGTCGTCCTGCCGGCGGTGAAATATAGGTGGACGATCCTGCTTACCGACTTTAACGGGGACTCTGAGCAGGGCGACTCCGGATGGCTGGCCGAAGATTCCAGCTGGTCAGGCGAATGGAACGATCTCACTCAGTATGAGTGGACCAATGACCAAGTGGAAAACAGCAGCTACGCCGAACTGACAGATGGCGAGATCTGCTTTAGCACAGGTCCCATGATTACCTTCAACACGAACTGACCATACGTCCTCAGTACCGGCTCGCCGGCCTGGGCGGAATCCGCCCCAGGCCGGCGTTCCCTCGCGGGCGCCTGCGAACTTGCGGCCGCATTCCTGAGGAGCTGGTGGGGCGAGCCGCCGGCTCCGCCCTTCGCATGACACATAGATCGCGATGAGTGTGGCGGCGCTCGATCGTCTGAAAGGCGGTAAGGGCGCCGCGAGGGCGCTGTGCGTGCTGCCCCGCCGCGGCAGGCCACGGCGCGGCGCTGTTCACCGGGCTAACCCGCAGCCGGACTAGCCGACGGCCTGCCGGCAGCGAATATGCTGCCAAAACATGCTGTTCGTTTACCTAGTCTTAAATCACCATCAACGCACACTTCAGCTGCATGCATGAGTGTTTCTGTGTGCTTACTGAAGACGTCACGAGTAGGTCCCGCACGGTGCGGGCTCGCGGGCTCACGAAGTGTTTCGGTGATGTCGTCGCGCTCGACGGTGTCGATCTGGACGTCGTAGCCGGGCAGATTCACGGGATCGTGGGCCCGAACGGCGCGGGTAAGACGACGCTGTTCAGCATCCTGCTCGGCCTCGCCGCCGCGGACAGCGGCACCCTTGAGGTCCTGGGCGTGCCGGTCGGGCGGGCCCTCGCGGCGCCCGATGGTGTCGCGGGCTTTGTCGACGGCCCCGGGCTGTATCCCGCGCTGACCGCCCGGGGAAATCTTGCCGCGCTGGCCGCTCTCCGCGGTCCCGGTGTGCGCACGGCGGGGATCGACGAGGTCCTCCAGCAGGTCGGGCTCACCGATGTCGCCGACGACAAGGTGCGTGGTTTTTCTCTCGGCATGCGCCAGCGGCTCGGGCTTGCCGCCGCGCTGATCACCAGGCCGCGCCTGCTCGTGCTCGACGAGCCGGCCAACGGCCTCGACCCGGCCGGCAAGAGGCATGTGCACAACACCCTCGTCCGGCTCGCGGCGGACGGGGCCACGATCCTCCTGTCCAGCCACCGGATGGATGACCTGGCGGCGATGTGCTCCGAAGTCACCATCCTCTCGACCGGACGGGTCGTCTTCTCCGGGCCGCTGAACAAGCTCGCCGGAGAGAACCGTGAGCTCGACTACCGGCTGCGGACCTCCGACGCCGGCGCCACGCTCCGGGTGGCCGCCGAGACGGACGGAATCAGCGTGGTCGATGACACGGGTATCCGGCCGGACCCCGAGGTGATCGTGGTGCGCGCGATGGTGTCCGATCTCGACGAACTGGTGCCGCGACTTGTTCGCGCGGGCATCGCGGTGCGCGAACTGGCGCCCGTGATCTCGCCGCTGGAGTCAGCGTTCCTCGCCCTCACCGATCAGCCGGAGCAGGAGTCCAGCCGATGACCGTGACCGCTACGACCGCCCCCGGCGAAGCGCTGGCGCCTCCCTCCGTCTCGGTGCGGCGCGGATACCGCTTCGAGCTGGTCAAGCTGCTGGCGCAGTGGCGGGTGCGCGTCCTGATCGGTTTGTGCTGGATCGGTCCGGCGATCACCGTCATCGTCGTGAGCGGGCAGAGCACGCTTCCGTCCGACACCCTGTTCGGCCGCGAGATGCACGCCACAGGCTGGGCCGGCGCGCTGGTGGTGCTGTCCTTCGCGGGCAGCTGGTTCTTCCCGCTGCTGACCTCGGTCGTCGCCGGCGACGTGTTCTCCGCCGAGGACCGGCTCGGCACCTGGCGCCACCTGCTCGTGGCGGTGCGCTCGCCGCGGCGGATCTTCATCGCCAAGGCGCTGGCGAGCCTCACCGTCCTGGCGATGTGCGTCCCCGGGCTGGCCGTCTCCGGCGTTATCGGCGGGCTGGTGGTCGGCAGCCGTCCGCTAGCCGGTCTCGACGGCCACCCGCTGTCGCCGGCCCACGCCGCCGGGACGCTCCTGATCGCCTGGCTCTGCGTGCTCGCCCCGATACTGGCCTTCGCCGCGATCGGACTGCTCGCCTCCGTCATCTTCGGCCGGTCCCCGGTCGGCCTGCTGCTGCCCGCCTTCGGCGGGCTGGGGATGCAGCTGGCATCGCAGGTCCTGCCGATGCCGGCCGCGGTCCGTGTGGCGCTGCCCAGCTTCGCGTTCCTGTCCTGGAACGGCCTGTTCACCAGCCCGCCTCAGCTCGGCTCGCTTATCGCGGGCATCGCCGTCAGCCTGGCGTGGGCCGTCACCGCGACCGCGCTGGCGTACCTGCTCTTCATGCGGCGTGACTTCACCAGCATGGCGAACGACGGCTCGGTGCGGCGCGCGATCACCGCCGGGATCCTGCCGCTGCTCGCGGTGTGGGCGCTTTCGGCGGGCGTGGTGGCCGCGGCGACCGGGGCCACTGGCTCCGGAATCGACGCCGGCAAGCTGCAGCAGTCGCTCGCCACGTCGTTCGGGCACCTTTACGTGGTGCAGAGCCAGGAGGTGTACCACCTGAGCGTCACCGCGGCGCAACTGCGGACCACGGCGTCCTGCACCAAGGGGGCCGGCCTGGTCGCCCAGGACGGCCCGGGAAACGACTGGCGCTGCTCCGTCTACTGGCATCTCCCTGGCGTCAACGATGCGACCGGACAGGCCGTCTACCAGCTCGACGTCAACGCGAACGGGCGGTACGTAGCCGACGGCGACGGACCGAATCAAGTGAATGGCTACTTCGTACTGCACGCCCCGTACGGGGACGCACCGAACCCGCTTTGGCAGTTCGACGGCCTCGTCGATCTGCTGGCCCCTGTATCGAAGGGATAGGCATGCAAGTCACGCGACAGCGTCGCAGAGTCTCGAGAGTCCGTCCCGGGCTCCCGAATTGGACTGGCCGGCGGCTCCGCATTGTCGTAGCCGGCGCAGCAGCAATCTTCATCGTCGGCGGGGGCATGGCCGCCTACGGCTCCACGGTGGGGTTCGGCGACAACCAGGTCGGCACGCAGTACCCCAACGGGATCCAGGTCTCCGACGACCAGATCATCAACCCGATCGGCGACCGCCTGGTCACCCAGATCGGCAAGTTCATGGGCTCGACGGTCAGCCCGGACGGGCGATTCCTGGCCGCGACCAGCGCCGACAAGTCGGTGGTCCTGCAGATCTTCGACCTGTCGAGCTACAAGCTCATCTGGACGGTCGGCACCGCGACCGGGGTCAACCAGACCCTGTCCGATGGCAGCGTCGGTCAGGAAGGCCCCACCTACTCGCCGGACGGCAAGTTCCTCTGGCTGCCGGAGCAGGACGCCGTGAGCCGGTTCCCGGTCAACCCGGACGGCACCCTTGGTGCGCCGACCCGCTTCTCGCTCCCGACGGTGGGCAGCCACCTCGCGGGTAACAGCCGGACTCCGACGCCCAACTCGGCGCTGGTGGGCCAGATGACCTACTCACCCGACGGATCCACTCTGTACGCCGCGCTCAACGGGCAGAACACCGTCGTGGCGCTCGACCCCAGCACCGGTGCGATCGAGCACAAGTGGAACGTCGGCATCGCCCCCCGCGAACTCGCCTTCGCGGGCGGCAAACTCTACGTGAGCGACGAGGGCGGCCGCCAGGCCCGGCCGGGCGACACGACCATGGACTCCTATGGCACCGCGGTGCCCGCCAACGGGTACCTGGGCACGTCGACGACCGGAGCCGTCAGCGTCATCGACCCCGCGAACCCGTCCGCGGCGGTCGGGTCGATCGCCGTCGGGCTGCACCCGACCGCGATGCACGTCGACGGCCACGCGCTGTTCGTCGCCAACACCAACAGCGACACCGTCTCGGTCATCGACACTACGACGGACCAGGTCGAGCAGACGATCGAGACCAAGCCGTGGCCGGAGTCCTCGGTGGGGTACCAGCCCGACGGTATCGCGATGACCAAGGACGGCCACCTGCTGGTCACTCTGGGCCGGGCGAACGCCGTCGCGGTCTACCAGTACTACGGCGCGCCGAAGGAGCCGGTCAGCTACCTCGGCCTGCTGCCGACGGACTACTACCCGGCGAACGTGGCGACGGTCGGCGACCAGATCGTGGTCACCAACACGCGCGGCATCGACGCGCGCGGCCCCGCCATCACGACCTGCAAGGGACAGGGAACCGTCTGCGTCACCGGCCACGACACGCACAGCACCACCGCGTCCCTGACGCGCTTCACCCTGCCGAGCGACCGGGACATCGCACGCGACACCGTGACGGTCTTCCAGCAGAACGGCTGGACCAGGAACTCCGTCCGGGAGGCCACGGACAGAAGAACGGCGCCAGTCCCGGTGCCGACACGCATCGGTGACCCGTCCGTGATCAAGCACGTCTTCCTGATCGTGAAGGAGAACCGCACCTACGACCAGTTGTTCGGCGACATCGGCAAGGGCAACGGCGACCCGACGCTCACCCAGTTCGGCGAGAAGGCCACGCCGAACCAGCACGCGCTGGCCAAGCAGTTCGGCCTCTACGACAACACCTACGACGTCGGCACCAACTCTTCCGAGGGCCACAACTGGCTGATGCAGGGCGACAACCCCGAGTACTCCGAGTCGGACGCGGGAGAGTACCAGCGCACCTATGACACCGAGGAGGACGTGCTGGGTCACCAGCGCTCGGGCTTCCTGTGGACCGCCGTCGAGTCCGCTGGCGCGACGGCCAGGAACTACGGCGAGTTCGAGTACATGGAGGGCAAGCCGTCCGGTATCTGGCAGCAGTACTACTGCGCTTCCAAGAGCGTCATGGCCGGTGGTGACCCGGCCCAGCTGACCGCCGCGGGCCTGAAGGGCAACTACGGCTCGGCGATCCCGTCACTGAACTCCATCGCCGACCCGCTGTCCCCGCCGTTCGACCTCTCGATCCCGGACATCTACCGCTACGAGATCTGGAAGCAGGACTTCCAGAAGAACGGTCCCGCCAACTTCAACATGATCTGGCTCTCCAGCGACCACACCGGCGGGCCGACGGACGCGGAGGCCGGGGTCGCCGACAACGACCTCGCCACCGGTGACATCATCGATACGATCTCGCACAGCAAGTACTGGAAGGACTCCGTCATCTTCGTCCTCGAGGACGACAGCCAGGACGGCGCCGACCACGTCGACGGCCATCGCGCCCCGGTCCAGGTCATCAGCCCCTGGGCCCAGCACGACAAGGTCATCAACACCTACTACTCGCAGATCTCGGCGGTCCGGACGATCGAGCAGATCCTCGGCGCCCAGCCGCTGAACGAGAAGGTAGCCGCCGCCACGCCGATGTACGACGCCTTCACCAGCCATCCCGACTACACGCCGTTCAACGCGGTGCCGAACCAGATCCCGCTGACCGAGGCCATCACCGTCCCGCCGGCCTGCGGACTCGACACGCTCGGCCTCACCGGCGCCGCGGCGGCGGCACTTAACAAGGCGGAGGCCACCAAGACCACGATCCCCGCGAACGAGCAGGCCACCGCCGCTGCCTGGGCGTCCTGGCTGGCCAGCCAGCACACCACCGGCAACGGCGCGGTCCCTGACTACGCGAACCCGGAGCAGATGAACCGGTACACGTGGTACCAGGCCCACGATTGGAAGGTGCCGTACCCGGGTGACTCCAAGATCTACGCCCCGGACCAGGTGCCCGGAGCTCCCCTCCCGAGCCCGGACCAGAGCTGACGGGTCTCCAGGCAACAACTGAACAGCATCGCAACACGACGGCCCGCCGGACATCCGGCGGGCCGTCGCCTATCGCGCCTGGGATCCCCGGTCAGTGGTACCACAGACCGTTCGTGATAATGAGCGCGGTACTGGCGCCCCACAATATGCTCGTTGGACGAGTATTGACGCGCCAGCAGTCGCCCGCCGCGCCGGCCTCCTGGCGGCGGCGTGAACCGGCGCCGGTACGGAGCCCCCGCGGCCGCGCCCGAGCCGGCCTACCACCGTGACACCGCGACCTGGGCGGCGTTCGCTGCCCTGTTCGCCTTCGGCATCCTCAACGCGGCGCTCGGACCGGTCCTGCCGTATCTGCGCCAGGCAGAGCACACTTCGTATCTTGCCGGCGCGCTGCACCAGGTCGCCTTCGCGATCGGCGGCATGATGGCCGGTATCCAGGCCAGCCGGTCCAGCGCGCCACGACGTCGCATGATCGTCGCCGGCCTCAGCGCCGCCGCCGCGAGCGGCCTGCTGCTCGGCTACGGCCGGGTGCTGCCGCTGACCCTGGCCGCTGCCCTGGCGATCAGCGCCTTCGCCACCGCGGCGCTCATCCGGGTCTGGGCAGTTCTCGCCGATCTGCACCACCGCCACCGTGCCGTGGCGATGACCGAGGGCGAAGTCGCCGTCAGCTTCGCCGGGATCGTCACGCCGGCGGTGATCGGCGCCTGCGCCGCCACGGTGCTCGGCTGGCGGTTCTCCTTCGTGATCGTCTTCGTCCTCGTCATTGCCGCCACGGCCGCCATGGCCGCGACGCGCGTACCCGGGCCGGCCCGGCAGCAGGGCGCGGGCATGACCCGAAATGCTGGCACGACAACGCACCCGCACCGGCGCACCCTCGCCACGATCTTCGCAGTGGTGGGCCTGGAGTTCACCCTCAGTTTCTGGGCCGCCAGCTACCTGCACGACGACCTCGGCATCACCCAAGGCACCGCGGCCGGCCTGGTGAGCGCCATCTACGCAGCAAACCTCACCGGCCGCGTGCTCGTGAGCCGGCTCGCACGCAAGCTGTCCGCCACCACCGTGCTCCGGCTCTCGCTCGCCACCGCCCTCGCGGGCTGCCCAGTCCTGCTCGCAGCGGACAATCTCGGGCTGGCGACCGCCGGGCTCGCCGTGACCGGCATCGGGATCGGCGGCGCCTTCCCGCTCGCCTCATCCCTACACGTCGCCGCCAGCGGCCGCACCGCCGACCAG
This sequence comes from Streptosporangiaceae bacterium, assembly GCA_019245115.1. Lineage (GTDB taxonomy): Bacteria > Actinomycetota > Actinomycetes > Streptosporangiales > Streptosporangiaceae > JAFARZ01. Next base: position 30,416 of record JAFARZ010000325.1, read on the forward strand.
GCACTGGGCCAGATCCTCACGATCGCCGGCACCGGCCAGATCACCGGCCCCCTCATCGCCGGCGCGCTCGCTCAAGCCGCCGGCCTTCGCATCGGCCTGCTCATTATGCCGGCCCTCATCCTCATGGCCATCGCCACGACCCTGCCGGCCGGGACCTGGTCGCCCCGGGGGTGGTGGCGGCGGCCTTCTTTTAAAATTGACAAGAAAGTTTCTTATAAGTCTTGACGGCCCGGTTCTCCGGGGTTACAAAGTGACCACATCACCGGTTTACGGGCTTACGCGAGGTGCGGGATCGCCTGAGCTCCTCTCGCCACCTGGAGGGGTCCATGCAGGTCAGAAGACGTATTCTGCGCACAGCTCTCATTGCTGGCTCAGCGCTCGGGCTAATCGCCGGCAGCTCGGTCCTCGCGCTGGCCTCCGGGCCTGCCGCGCAGGCATCCACCACATGCGCCGCGGCGTGGAGTTCCACCGCTGTCTACACCGCCGGCAATCAAGCCAGCGAGAACGGCATCAATTACACCGCCAACTGGTGGACTCAGGGCAACGACCCGGCGACCAGCAACGGCGGCCCCGGCTCGGGACAGCCGTGGACATCCGACGGCTCCTGCACCGGCGGTGGCGGAGGCGGCGGCGGAGGCGGCGGCGGCGGTGGTGGTGGTGGGGGTGGTGGCGGTGGCGGCACGGGCGGCCCGAGCGGCCTGCTCTTCAGCCCGTACAAGGACGTCACCATCAACATGAACTGGAACACCTACCAGGTGCAGTCGGCCGTGGAAGGGTCCGCCATTCCGGTGGTTGGTTCCGGCAGCCTGGTGTCGAATTACGTCCCGAAGCTGCCCGCGATCACGCTCGCGTTCGCTACCGGTTCCTGCGGCAGCGAGAACTGGGGCGGCGCCCCGGCTGCCAACTGGGCTGCCGAGAACATCCCGCAGCTCCAGGCCGCCGGCCTGAATTACGTTGTCTCGACTGGTGGCGAGGCGGGGACTTTCACCTGCACCTCGGCGTCCGGCATGGAATCGTTCATCGCTCGCTACGCCAGCCCGCACATGGTAGGCGTTGACTTCGACATCGAAGGCGGCCAGAGCCAGTCCGACATCCAGAATCTGGTCAACTCGGCGGCGGGAGCGCAGTCGCAGTACCCGAACCTGCAGTTCTCGTTCACGCTCGCCACGCTGGGAGCATCCGATGGCAGCTTCGGCGGCGTGAACTCGCTCGGCAACCAGGTCGTCGAGGCGGTGCTCGGCTCCAGCCTGAAGAACTACGTCATCAACCTGATGACCATGGACTTCGGCAGCGCGTCCAGCAGCGTCTGCGTCGTGGTCTCCGGCAGCTGCGAGATGGCGCAGTCGGCGATCCAGGCGGTGAAGAACCTCGAGCACACCTACGGGATCCCGGCGAACAAGATCGCCGTCACCCCGATGATCGGCCTGAACGACAACACCAGCGAGACCTTCACTGCCGCTGATGTGGACACGCTGACGTCATACGTGAAGAGCAACGGCCTGGCCGGGCTCCACTTCTGGTCACTGGACCGGGACACGCCCTGCGCCGATACGTACGCGTCCCCCACCTGCAACTCGATTTCCGGCACGACACCACTGGAGTACACCAGCAGGTTCCTGAACGACCTCGGGGACTGACGGAGATGCCAGGGCGGGCTGTGAACGGGCTACCTTGCGCGGCCGGTGCCGGCCTGACCGGCAGGGTCGACGGCCTGGGCTTCTGGATGGCGTTCAGTTCTGATGAGGGCAAGCGCGGCTCCATGCCGCCGGTATCGGAGGAAGACGGGGCGGCGGCCTGCCCCTAGGCCATTACGGCCTGGCCCTAGGCCATTACGGCCTGGCCCTAGGCCATTACCAGAGAGGTGCCTAAAGTTAACCGCATGGCGAGGTTGACGCCCGAGGAGGAAGCTGCCTACGCCCTTGACTGGGGCCTGGCCCGCGACGATCTTGATCCCGTTGCCCAGCTTGCCTATGACCGGCTCCGGAAAGAACGCGAAACCCGGCCACCGGCGCACACAGCCTCCGGGGGCGAGACAGGGCCCCCTCCGGTCCGGTATCTATCCGTGCCACGGCGTCTCACCGCTCGAAGCGCCGGGCTCTTCGCCATATGTGTCATAGGCCTGGTGATCGGCCCCTATGGCGATGCCCATCACATCGCTGTGCTGAGCGACCTCGGGATCGTCATGGTAGGCGGCGGCTTCGGGCTGGGCCTCATAACTGTCATCGGTGCTCTGCGGGCTGGTCACCGGGCGCGGAAATTCCGGAGAGAAGCTATCCGGATGCTGCTGGACAAGGACTGATGCGCTCTGGGGCTACGGTCAGCCGGAGCATCACTGCGCAGGCTGCGGACAGCATGCAGAGGCTGACCTGGTCCGTGTGGACCTGACCGTGGCTGATGCCTGGGCCCACACGCCCCCGGCGGCACCCGCCAATGGGCTATCGCGGATGGCCAGGGCCGGGTGGGTCAGGAACTGAGCGGGAACGAGATTGCCTGCAACGACGGATCTATCGCCCCTCCGTAGATGAACATGCTGCCATCGGGCTCGATCTCCATGCCGGAGCTGGACCCGCCAGAGCCGAAGTTGAAGTACGTCAGCCACAGGAAATGCGCGGGCCGCGCCCCGGCCGGAAGGACTGCTACCAGCGGATCGTTGCTCTTGTCCGCGGACAGTATCCCGCGCAGATACAAGATGCCGTCTCTGACCGCGTATGAGGGCGTGCCGTAGTCTTGGCTGCTCAGCGCCTGCCAGCCGCTGAGCAGCCGCAACGGATGCCAGATGAAGCTAGTGGCCGCTCCGCGGGTCGTGGTTGCCTGTGGTGCCGAGCCGGAGCTGGCCAGCGCCGCCGCTCCGCCCCCGGCCACTGCCATGACCGCGGCCGCCGCGGCAGCGATCGGCATACGCATCCTGAGCTTCATCGATACCTCCTGCGAATTCTCATGGTGCTGGTACTCCAGCTGGCTTGATTACTAAGACCATTACGGGAGCAGGCGGGTTGCACTACATGACCAGCTAGCGGCAGCGTGCCCCTCAGCTGAGCGCACGGCTGATGGCGGCAGAATTAACTTGTGCAGGTCTCGATGCCGGGTCCGGTCCAGCTCCGCGACGAAGCGCGCTGCCAGGCAGCAGCGCATACCGCTCGGTTACAAAATCGCCGAACGGGCCCATCCGCGCTGCCAGCTGATGGGCAGCCGCGAAACCGGCAGCCGGGCGGTGGCGAACATCCCCGGCCGGGCCGCGCGGTACGCGGTCGTCAGCGACGGATGCGGTAGCGGATGTGCGTGGCCTCCGGCGTATCGATCACGCGGATGATCTCCAGCTCGACACGCGATGGCAGCACCTCGAATAGCCGGCGGCCGCCGCCGAACAGCACCGGGATCTGGTGGACCTGCACCTCATCCAGCACCCCGGCCTCCAGCGCGCGCTGCGCGGTATACGCACCAAGCACCGACACGTTCCGGTCTCTCGCCGCGCTCTTGGCCTGCGCCATCGCGCTTTCGATCCCGTCGGGCACGTACGTCACCAGCGGGTAGTTCACGACCGACGGCCCGGGCGGCCGGTGGCTGGGCACGAAGATCTGGACACCGTGAACGTCACCGCCCCAGTGGTCGACCTGCTCCACGGTACGCCGGCCCGCCAGCACTGCACCGGTCGCGTTCATCTCGTCGAGGAACTCCGCGGATGCCTTGGATGACCCGGCCCCGGACGGCTGGGAGTCGCCGTACCACTCGTGCAGGCGGCCGAAGCCGTCGCCGCCGGGGTTGCCTGGTTCGTCGTTCGGACCCGCGATGTACCCGTCGAGTGACATCGACATGTAGAGCACTGATGCAGGCACTTTCGGCCTCCTGCGGTCTCGATCCAGGCTGTTTCAACGTGCTGCAGGCCCGGCATGGCGGCATTTCTCATCGGCCACCCGCCGGGTCGGGCTCATCGACGGACGCGGTAGCGGATGTGGGTGGCCTCCGGCGTGTCGATCACCCGGACGATCTCCAGCTCGACGCGCGACGGCAGCACCTCGAATAGCCGGCGGCCGCCGCCGAACAGCACCGGGATCTGGTGGACCTGCACCTCATCCAGCACCCCGGCCTCCAGCGCCCGCTGCGCCGTGTACGCGCCGTGCACCAGCACATCCCGGTCCCCGGCCGCCGCCTTCGCCTGCGCCATCGCGCTCTCGATCCCATCGGTCACATACGTCACCAGCGGGTAGTTCGCCACCGAGGGAGGCGGCGGCCGGCGGCTGAGCACGAAGATGGGCACGCCGTGATGATCACCTTTGTAATTATCGACCTGTGCCGCGGTACGCCGGCCGACCAGCACCGCAGCGGTCGCGTTCATCTGGTCGAGCAGCTCCCTGGCCGGCCCGGCTGCCCGGCCGGACTCCCCGTCCGCGAGCCAGTCGTGCAGCCGCATGAAGCCGTCGCCGCCGGGGTTGCCTGGTTCATCGTTCGGACCTGCGATGTACCCGTCGAGTGACATCGACATGTAGAGCACTGATGCGGACACTCCGGTCTCCTGTGTGGTCTCGATCAAAGCCCGTTTACCTTGCTGTAGACCCGCATGGCGAGATGCCTCATCGGCCAGCCCCGACCCGAGCGCCGCGGAGGGGCGGCCGACCCGTATCGCCGAATTCATGCGGTCTTCGTGGCTGGCAGGCTAACGGACGAGCCGAATCGGTGTCTTGAACGAAAACGCCAACTAGGGATCGCCAGACGAGCGAGGGCCGACGGGAGTGTCGATCGACCAATGGCGGCCCTCGTTGACTTGGGCGGGGGTCTGCCCGATGAATCGCCTCAGTGACCGGGTGAGGTGGGCCTGGTCGGCGTAGCCGACCAGGTGAGCCGCCTCTTGAGGCGACAGGCCGTTACCGAGCGCGTCGACGGCCTTCTCGGCTCGGGCGATCTGCGTGATCGTGCTGCGGGTGAGGCCCGTGGCCCGGGCCACGCGGCGCTGAAGAGTCCGTTTGGACTGGCCGTCGACGTCGTCTTGAAGCGATTCGGCAACGACCGGGTCACGCAGGATAAGGCCTTGGCGGACCAGACGGTTGACGAACACGTCGGCATTCGCGGGCGTCGGGATCTCCCAGCGGGACCCCTCGAACCAGACCGAGTTAGGTGTCGCGGCGGGCAGCGTCACCGCCCTGTCGACCAGGCTCGCAAGCGGCATGGCCGGCATGAACGTCCCGAGACGGAACACGATTCCGAAGAACTCGGCATCGGCGGGGATCGGGATGGCCGTCGCCGTCGTCTCGGGGCCGCGGACGGTGAGTTGCGTGACGTCGCGCCGGGTGGTGACGACGATGTGCCAGCGGCTGACCGCGACCGAGATGAATTCCGGCTCCGGCTCGCTGCGGCTCGTCCATGCCTTCTCGACGAAGCGCGAGTCCGAGCCCCACTCGTCGATGGCGAACAACTCCGCCGCCCGCTTCATCGTTCGCCGTCCTGGCGTCATAGGTCGCGATCCGTCCGGTGTTGTGTCACGCGAGGAACGCCTCGATGACAGCCGACCATTATCAGCACCGGTACCTGGACATCTCGTAGCTGGTCGTCGGTACAGCCCATGAACGACTGCACCAGTCCACTCGTCTTCTGGGCGACGGCGTCGAACGCACCGGGGTCGGGCGCCGTCGCGGCGTAGGCGTCGCGCATCGCCTGGAAGTCATCCGGCGTCGGCAGCCGGGCCGGGAGTGCCTCGCCGCCACGATCGTTGCGGTGGTCGGCCGAGGCCACGTCAGCCCGGCGGACGCGGTCCGGGTAGTAGAGGTGCAACCCGTTGATGTCTGCGTACGGCATAGAACTACCGACGCCGCAGACGCCGCGAACTCATCGCGACCCTGGTGGCCTGCCTAGATGTCATCGAGCCGCCGAGGCGAAGCTCGTGCCGACGAGGCCGCTGGGTACGTTCCGCAAGCCCGTTCGCGCTCGGTCGCTGCATGACGCGTGGTCCGACATAGGGGTGTCATCTGGGATCGCGCTACTTGCCACGCGCACGGTTTCGCTCAGGATGGTCGTTTCCGGATCCCCGAGTCGGCCGACCGAATTCCTCATCTGTGCATGTCCGAGGGTGCGTATCGACCCGATCACGGCGTGCAGAACGGCGGATCTCGCGCAGCCATTACGAGGCCGGCTGTTTGGCGCTGCGCGCTGGCACGGTAGCGGCGGCGCATCTGCGGAGAGGTCCGGGAGTACCGCGGCTTCCGGGAGCCTCGGCCTCCAGGCTCTCACCGCCCCTGTGAGCACACGGGCTGGAAAGTCGTTGACAACCTTTTCGGTGGGACGGGCCTCTAGGCAAGTGTGACGACCGAAAGCTGGCGGCGATGAGCCGCCCCGAACAGGAGTACCGGGAATTCGTCGGTAGCCGCGCGGCTTCGCTGCATCGCACCGCATATCTGCTGTGCGGCGACTGGCATCTGGCCAGCGACCTGGTACAGGAAACGTTCGTCCATACCTTCCGCCACTGGCGGCGGGTACAGCGGGCTGACAACCAGAACGCTTACGTCAGACGCATCCTGATCAACGAGTTCAACCGGCACTGGCAGCGCTATAGCGGACTGCCCGTACGCGCCGGCACCGGCCACCCCGAGGTCGCCATCCCCGACATCTGTGACGAGGTCGCCAACCGCGCCGATCTGCTGGCCGCCGTGCTGGCCCTCCCGGCCCGGCAGCGGGCCACCGTCGTCCTCCGCTACCTGGAGGGGATGAGCGAGCGGGAAACCGCTGCTGTCATGCGGTGCAGTGAGGGCACCGTAAAGAGCCAGACCGCGCGGGCGTTGAACACGCTCAGCGGCTGCCTGAAATCCAAGGAGTCACCACTATGAATTCCCCGGCCGGACAGCGCCTAGCCGCGGCGTTCCGCGACCTGGTCGCAGAACAGCCCTTTACCCCGGACGTGCTGGCTATCGAGCAGCGCGCCCGGCAGGCCCGCCGGCGCGACCGGATCGTCCGGGGCAGCATCGGTGCCGGCGTCGTCGCGGCAGCGGCGGCCGTCGGCATAGTCAGCGTCATCCCGTCCGCGCCGGCCAGAACGGCCCAGGCCAGCGGTACGCACCCGATCAGCGGTACGTCGGCCTCGCCGGCCGGACCGGCCAGGGAAGCCGAGCCGCCGCTGGTGAAGCTGGCCGCCTATGTGGCCGCCGAGCCGCGGCCGGCCGGCGACGCCACCCTGGTCGAACGCAAGACAGGCGCGCCGGGCCAGGCGAGCGTCAACGTCTGGGACCTTTACACCGACGACGGCCGGTACTTCTTCTCCCAGACCGAGGCCGGCCTGCCGACCCAGGTCAGCAAGGACAACAACCAGGGCGATGGCCAGTTCCGGCGGGAGGTCGCCGCGGCGGCCTACGCGGTGACCGGCAACCTGGACACCGCCGCGCTGAAGATGGCGTGGCCCTACGCGACCCCGGTCCCCGCCTGGCTCAGGGCGCAGGTCAAGGACATGAAAGCCGGTACACAGATCGACAACTACGTCTGGGAGAACAGCGAGGACGCGCTGATCGCGGGTTCCGGCAACCCCCAGGTGCGAGCCGGCGTGCTGCGCATGGTGTCCTTGCTGCCCGGCATCAACCTCACCCGTGGCAGCGCTGACGGCCAGCCCACGCTCACCCTCACCCAGACCACTAGCGCGGCCGAGCTCCAGCGCGCGGCGACCGGCAAAGCCAGCCCCAAGGCTGAGACGGGACCGGCCCACCAGGAGGCGATCACCATCAACGCTGACACCGGCATCCCGCTGCAGATCGCCAGCGGCCCGGCCGGCAAGATCACCGGCATCGTCACCTACGTGGTGACCCGGGTCAACCTGGCCGACATCGCCGCCGGCAAGTTCTGACCTGCCGTAGCGGCCAGCGTTCCCGGCCAGGTCGCGTCCTGGCCGGGGACGTTCCTTGCCGGCGGCGCTGACTGCCGCAGCTGACCTGATCGCTTGCCGCAACAATGATCCCGCCACAGCGTCCGCCAAGGCCCGGTACATGCTAGTGCCGCGTCTGTCTACGTTTGCCCCGTTGGTGTGCGGTGAGCCTGCTGGACCGCAGGGGCTGATACCGGCAGCACAGGCCTCGCGTGCGGCCAGCCCGCCGACGGCCGGCCCGGTGCCATGCGGCTGACTACGATTTCCTGAGCCGAAAATATTTTCGGCTCAGGAAACTGGCTTCAAAAACGGCACGTCTCCGGCTGCCCCCGCACCGGATCTACGGGGCGGACGGGAGCAAACATAACCGGTCGCGGCACTAGAAAATGCCGTCTCGCCCGTAGGCGCAGTCCAAGGACAGTCCGTCCGGCCAGGCAATTCATCTTGTGAGACTGGATGAGGGAGCGGCCGGCAAGACCTCCGCCTCCGGCCGGCGGGGGGTGCTTGTGCGTAATGCCGGCCCGGATGCGGGGAACAGGCGATTCAGGTGGTAGTCGATGACGGCCTGAGCCTGGCCGGGCGAGGACTGCCCCGCGAGGACGCTGGTGGCGAGTCCCGCGGACATGGCCATAAGGCTGAAGGCCTCGAGGTCCGGGTCCAGGCGGTCCGGCGTCTCGCCGGCGGCCTGGGCAGCTCGCAATTGGGCGGCGATCACGCCGGTCACGGCGCCTGAGTTCTGGACGAGGGGCGCGATCGCTAGCGCTGGGTCGGTCAGTGAGAGCGCCAGGTAGGCCGTGTAGACGACGTAGAAGGTGCGCATCTCGTCGTCGGCGGGCAGCGCCTCGGCCAGGATGGCGGCGATGACGTCGCGCGGGCGAACCGGGCTCCCCGGCTGCTTGAGCCGACTGATCCGCGCCATGCCCCGCTCGCCGAACCGGGCCGCTAGCTGCTGCGTGGCGAAGAGCATGAGCTCTTCCTTGGTGCCGAAGTAGTACTGCACCAGCCGCAGGGACACCCCTGCCTCGGCCGCGACCTCGCGCATCCCGGTGGCATGCAGCCCGCGCTCGGCGGCGACCCGAAGCAGCGCGTCCGCGATCTGCCGCCGCCGCTGCTGGTGATCGACCCGTTTCGGCACGCGCTCACCGTACCCCGCTCTGCCCGCCATCTTTATGATACGTTCGTACCATAAAATTGGCAGGTACAGCAGCGAGGAGGATTCACATGCTGGCACCCAAGGCCGAGGTTGGATCGTGGGTAAGCGACGCGGCCAGGGAGAAGTTCATGGCCGTCTACGACCAGGCCTTCGCATTGTGGCCGCAGCCTTATGAGGAATTCGATATCGAGACCGCAACCGCGACCACACGGGTGCATGCCTACCGGCCGCGCCCCAGCGGAGAGCCCATTGTGCTGCTCACCGGCGCCGGGTTCAACGCCTCGGGCTGGTACCCGCACGTCGCCGCGCTCGCCGAGGACGGCCCGGTCTACGGGATCGACATGCCCGGCGACCCCAACCCCAGCATCATGCGCGCCCCGCTCACACCGCCCGCCTCCTGCGCAGCCTGGCTGGACGAACTGCTCGCCCAGCTCAGCGATCGCCCGGCCCACCTAGTCGGCATGTCCTACGGGGGGTGGATCGCCATGAACCAGGCGATCCGCGCGCCCGGGCGGGTCGCCTCCATCACCCTGCTCGACCCCGCCGGGCTCACCAAGCTCGATGCCCGCTTCTGGTGGTGGCTCACAATCAGCGGCCTGGCCACCCTGACCCCGATGCCGCTGCGCCGCCACCTCGCCCGATGGCTCGACAGCCCGGCCATGCTGGAACGGCAACTGATGACGCTCATGTGGGCAGGCAGCCGCGGCTACCGGATGGAGCCGAAGTTTCCCGCCATCCTCACCGACGATGAACTCCGCGCGATCACCATCCCCGCCCTGCTGATCACCGGCGCGCGCAGCGCCCTGCTCACCCCGCAAGAGGCCCGCGCCCGGGGAAGCCTCATGCCGCACGCGGAGGTCGCGATCGTCCCCGGCAGCCACGGCGGCTTCAACCGGATCAACGCCCTGAACGACCGGATCACCGCCTTCATCCAAGCTCACCCCATCGGCAAGCAGACGGCTCAGACCGACACGGCCACCGGCAACTGATCGGCAGGACCGGCATCTTCTCCGGGCTCCCGGCAGGCATGGCCCAGGTCCGCCAGCCGTCATCACAAGCTGCCGCTGCTGGACTCCGCAAACCCACAGCGGCGAATGACGGCTGCTCGTAATAGGGCGCAGTGCCGGCTGATATCGCGTGACGACCGCGACCAGCGATCGTCGCGTAGCGCGGCCGGCGTTTCCCAGGGCACGAGCGAACCGAGCGCCGATTCCGGCGCTCCGGTCGCAGCACCTCTGCCTCAGGTATGGCGCACTCCGAACGTCTATTCTGTACGAACGGCGCGCCGGTTCACTCGTAGGGTGATGGCTATGGCTGAGCAGGTAGTGCCGGCATTGGCCGGCGTCCGCTGGAATCCGGGCGTTTCCGATGCCGTGCTCATTGTCACAGAGAACGGGCTGGCCGCGCTGGGGCTCAACCCGCACCCCGACGACGCCAGCCGTGACCGCGTGGTCCTGGTCTGGTCCGGCACATGGGCGGTGGACATGGGCGCCCCCAATGATGAGGCGCTATCCGGTCACCGGCTCTATGAACGAGGTCTCGCTGACCTCACGTGGGCGGGAGTTGTCGAGCATAGCGAGCGGATCACTGACCTTGAGCGGCGCAACCGGGTCCACCCTGACCACGACCCTGAGCGTTTCAGCCAGCTCCGCCATTTCATCGTGCCGCTGAAAGAAGGCACAGCGGAGATCATCGCAGAGAACGTCCAGGTCCAGCGGCATCCAGGTCCGCCGCTCGACGCCGCGTCGCTCGCGCTGCGATCTTCCCCGATGCAATGATCGGTCAGCGCATGACCGGACGTTCCCGCGGAAACGCATCGCGCAATTGCGTGAACATTTCCGCAGAGACCGGCGCATCGCGGCAAGCTAGAGCCGTATCAGGGCACGGTTTTGCCCTTCGTGGCACTATGCGCTGGGATCGCGGAGACCGACTGAGTCGTGTCGCCAGAACGGCTCTGCATAGACCAGTGTCCCTGTCATCCATGGCTTGTACTCCGGGAGCCTGATGGCCTGGAAGGCACTATCCGGAATGCGCAGGGAGGGCTTCCGGAAACCCAGGTCGCCACCGGGCGTGAACCCGAAGCGTGAGTAATAGCCCGGATCCCCCTCCAGAAAGACCAGGGGGACGCCCCGCTGAGCCACTGCCTTCAGCCCCTTCCGCACCAAGGCCGAGCCGATGCCGCGCTTGTGGTAACCGGGCAGTACCGCCAAGGGGCTGAACACGTGCACCTCGACCAGCCGCCGGGGGGCGTCGAGCAGACTGCGGGTGAACATGACGTGCCCGACGATCTGCCCGTCGCGCCCGGCAACCAGTGAGAGGCCATCCTCCGGCGTGATGGTCTCCCGCAGGCTATCGACCAGGCCCGCCACGACCGGGCGTGGTCACCGAACGCCCGCAGGTGGATCTCCCGCACAAGCTCTTTGTCGCCCGGAAGTTCTCCGCGAAGCTCCATGCCTGGATGGTAAAGATCCCTCCCGGTAGCTGGCACACGGTTTTAGCCCGGACGCTGAATAAGGTCATGTCCCGGCAAGGCAAGGTTCGCTGACGCGGCACCAGAGAGGCACGTGTCATGCGGCAGGCACGGGCCTCACTCCGGCGCGGCAGCCCGGTCTTCGCAGCGCACCTGGAAACGCTCAGCGGGCCGACCGCCCGAGAAACTTCTCGATACTCCGGCGCTCGCGCTTGGTCGGACGGCCCGCGCCGCGGTCCCGGGCAGCCACCGGGATGGCCTCCTCGCGGGGCGGAGGAGGAGGGCTGTTGTCGATGTAGCACCCGGCTGCGGCCGATGCGCTGACCCGCTTGGTGATGACCTGCTGGACGATCACGACGCGTTCACGTCCCTCGCCGCGCAGCCGGACCTCGTCACCGGCCCGTACGGCGTGCGCGGGCTTGACCCGGACCCCGTTGACCCTGACGTGCCCGGCCCGGCAGGCAACAGACGCGGCTGAGCGGGTCCGGGCCAGCCGCACCGACCATATCCAGCTGTCCACCCGCCCAGCCTGATCACCTGCCATCCGGCAACTGTAATGCGGCACGCGCTCCCCGGCTGCGCCCAGCCTGACGTCTTCCGCCAAGGGCCGGCCGTCAGCGGCCTATGCGTTGCCCGGTGTTCCGTCTCAGTTGATGGGCGCGCGGTATCCATCGGTCTGCTGGCCGGCGGCCTACGGCTCGCCGAGGATGATGTCGCATGCCTGCTGGGTCACGAAGGCACACAACCGTGCGGCCTCGGTCAGCAGCGCGTCGCGGTCCGCGCGGCGCAGTCTGGTGAACGGCTGGAGGCGCAGCGTTCGGTCCCGGATCTGCCAGGTGCCCTGCCACATGCCGTCGACGAGGAAGGTGCCGGCGGTTGCGCCGTTGCCTGGCGGGAGCGGCACGGGGCGGTTGCCGGGGATCAGCCGGGTGCGGTCCTTGTGCGACAGCAGCAGGTTGTCGTATGCGGGCAGGAACCGCGGCGGGGCGGGCATGTCCTCAGGAGGCCGGAGGGCGGCGGGCAGGTCGTACAGCAGCTGTCCCGCTTCTCCGCGGAACGTCCGCAAGGCCAGCCGCTCTGTCACCTCACGCAGCCGGGTCAGCCCGGACCACAGCTGGATGTCGGCGACGCTCGCCGGGCCGAACGCGCCGAGATAGCGCAGTACCAGCGCATCGACCGGCACCGAACGCAGCCGCGCGCCGAGCTGGCTTTCCACCGGTGCCCAGACCGCGGGGCCGGTCTTGCCCCAGATGCCCCGCGGTGGCACCTGGCACAGCGCGATGTGATGCGTCGCCGCGTACGCCAGCGCGCTGGGATCGGCGCCGGGCCAGTGCTCGGCGAGCAGCTTGCCGAGCTCGGTGCGGGTGCGCGGCCGCTCAGCCAGCAGCCGCTCGGCCTGCCTGAGCAGCGCGTCCCGGTCCACTCCCTGGGTGCCATGGCGAAAGTGCGCGCTGAAATCGGCGGCGTGCAGCGGGTAGAACAGCGCGCGCCAGTCCAGGCAGTCGCGGGCGCTGACCAGATGCACGGTGTTGCGCATCAGGTGCAGCCGGACCACCTGACGCTGCTCGGTCAGCGCCGACAGCTCGTCCGGCGCGAAGTCCCGCAGGCGGGTCCACAGTCCCAGGTACGGGGCGAGCGGCGCCTGGGATTGCATCCCGGCCAGGTGCTCGATCGCGTCGATCGCCGGTGCCGGCGCGCGTTCCAGCAGGTACTGGCGGGCCAGCGTGGCCCGGTTGAGACCACGCTGGCTCAGCAGATCGGTCACCGCAGCGGCCCGAAGAAGGCCTGCAGGTCCGCTGCCAGCTGGGCGGGGGCTTCCATCGCCGGGAAGTGCTGGCCGCGGCCGAACTCGGCCCAGTGCGCGCCGGCCGGCGCGGGGACCAGCTTGCGTACCGTCTCATCCGCGCCGAAGACCGCGAAGCCCTGCGGTACGGCCGGTGGCGTGCCCCAGTCGGCGGAGTGCGCCTGCTCGTACAGGGTGTGCGCGGCGGTGGCGCCGGAGCCGGTGAACCAGTACAGGCTGACCGTGGTGAGCAGCTGGTCGCGGTCGACCGGCAGGTCGGTCCACTCGTGCACCTTCTCGGCGATCCAGGCCAGCTGCAGCAGCGGCGAGTCGGCCAGGCCGTAGCCGATGGTCTGCGGCCGGCTGTTCTGGATCGCCAGGTAGCCCGAACCTTCCCTGGTGAACGCGTCCATCCGGTCCAGGATCAGCTTGTCGA
>JAFARZ010000391.1 GCA_019245115.1 Streptosporangiaceae bacterium
AGCTGCGTATGCGGCACCAGCGGGCGAGGGTGGCGAGGGAATGCCAGTAGCCGGAGACGGCCTGGTGGCGCTTGGCGGCCTTGGCTCCACGCTCGGCGACGTTGGTCGTCCAGTCCACGGCGAAGTCGCGGGTGAACAGGAAGACCTGCTCTTTATAGTCGCGCAGCCAGCAGCCCAGCGCATAGCCGGGATGGTTTCCCTCGTGCCAGTCCCGCAGCCGGTTATGGGTGATGCCGAAAGCAACGGCGTCGTCATAGCGCTGGCGGAGCTCATCTAGCAGGTCCGCGCCGAGGGCGGTGCTGCCCCGGGCGCGGGCGTCGCCGACGGCCTGGTGCGCCTCGCGCAAGATGGCGATAACATCGCCGGCCCAGGACTGCAGCCCGCCGGGACCGAGCTTGATGACCGCCCGGCATCGCCTGATGATGTGCTGGCAGCACTGCTGGATGCCGGCCAGCCGGGTGAGAAGGTGCTGGTAGCCGGTGTAGCCGTCAGTCATCAGCAGCCCGGTGAACGCAGCCGGGATGCCCGCGGCGACATCGCCCTTACGCCGCGAGGCCAGGGCCTGCAGCCAGGTCAGCCGCCCGTCCGGGGTCCGGACGATCAGCACGTGCGGGGCGCCCGCGGCCACCTTCTCCTTGCCGTCTGGATCCTGTTCTTCCCCTTCTTCCCGCCCACCGGGCTGCGGAGCGTCCGTGTCCAGCACGTTCACCGGGGTCTCGTCTGCGGCCAGCGCGTCCTGCCCGGCCAGCGCCGCGAGCATCGCCTCATCGAACCCGGCCCTGCCCAGCTGCGCCGCCAGCCGGGCGCTGGCCTTATCCACCCACCCCGGCGAGACCGGCACCCCCAGCAGCATGGCCATCACCTGCGCGGCCCGCTCGGGCGGCACGTTCCCGTACCCGGTGAGCACCACCGCGGCGGCATTCAGCACCGCCCCGTAGGACACCGAGCCGGCGTGCGCGCCCGGCGGCGGCTCCGCGAACGTGACCGTCCCGCAGCACGGGCACTGCAGGCCCGGCAGCAGCCACTCGGTCACCGTCCGGATCACCTCTGCGTCGATGACCTGAGCCCACCGCGAACCCGCGGCCGCCGCGCCGTCCAGGGAAGCCCGGCAGCTGCGGCATTCCGCCGGCGGCCCCGCATCCCTCGTCTCATCCGGATCCGGCTCCCGGGCCAGGCCCTTGCCCTGGTGCCCGGGCTGACCACCCCGCTTGCGGTCCTTGCGCCGCTCCCGCTCCGATTCCTGCCGCTGCCGGCGCCCGGCCTTGCGCCGCTCGCCCGCCCCGATGCTCTCCTTCGACGTCGGCATCCCCGAATCCGTGCTGTCCTGGCCCAGCCGGCGTTCCAGCTCCGCAACCCGCAGCTCCAGCCGCCGGTACCGCTCCAGCGCAGCGTCCAGCTCCGCCCGCAGCACCGCGTTCTCAGCGTCCTTCGCCTCGATCACCGCTCGCAGCCGGGCCAGCAGCTCACGCTGCTCCCCGGCACCAGCAGAAGGATCGGGCACATCGGACATGAACCCCGATCATGCTCAACCTCAACTACACGTTCAAGCACCCAGCGCGACGTGTCACCCCGACCTCACCCCCGTGAATGGACACGATGGTGAGATCGCTGAGTTGATATCAGCAGTGACATCGCGGGGGGACTTCGACCATCTCGCATCCGGTCTCGACCTTGCAAGCTGCAGGATCTTGGATAACTTCGCTAAGCGGACTGCATCGCTGGCGATGCGAACGAATGATGACGCATGGATTCATCTTGGGCTGATAGCCGCACTCTTGTCCAGTACGGTAGAGGATTATCGCGAGATAGCGCGGACCAATAGCCTGCTGTTTCGGGCAGCCGAAACTTGTGGGTTCGGATCCTGTGGACTTGTTTGAATCGGCCGCTGCGGCTCTTTGCGCACGCAGACGAGTTGGCTAGATCTACTGCTGTAATGGGATACACAGAAGGAGCCGATCACGATGGGTTCCGGTTGATAAGCACATGGTGAGCATTTCGGTCATGACGCCTTGGCCGAAATGCCGCTCCCGCCTGATGAAACTGGGCGTATCACCGCATAGCGGGCACGTGGGCTTGCTATCTCGTGGAAGATGGGAGCCTTGTGGAAGAAAAGGTGCCGGAAACCGGCGCCCTTTCTTCCGCGAGGCCTTTTTCCTCCACGCTGGCCCCGGCCGCACCCGGCCCATATCCGGAAATGTCGGTAATGGGCCGTGAGCAGGACAGTGACCCCGGGTAGGGGCGGTCTTGGGCGGCAGGCATGAACGTTGAAGTAACCCCGTGGTTGTCACATCCATGGTGTCCTGACCCCTTGAATGTGACGTTCAAGGGGTTAGCCTCATTCGTTCAGCGTCCTTGAGGTCCGGTTACTGATTGCGTTGACGCCTGTTTTCGGGCGCGGTGTCTGTTTGGCTGGCGAGGGTGGCCGCGTGGTGATGCCCGGTGTGCCCGGGTGTGCACCGGCTCCGACCGCGCCGGGCT
>JAFARZ010000069.1 GCA_019245115.1 Streptosporangiaceae bacterium
GGCTGCGGTGCGCAACGCGGAAAGAAAGGGGTTTCGTGGAAGATTGGGCGCCGGTTTCCGGTACCTTTTCTTCCAGAGGACCCTTTCCTTCCGCATAATAGCCGGTCCATGTGCCCGCTATGTGCCAATACGCGCAGTTCGGCAGGCTGGCTAGCGCACTCTAGCAAAGACGACATGCCCGACATGCCGCAATCGCACGTTATTTTGAAGTGTTGCCATAGTGCGGAAAAGTTTCCACACTACCGGTAATCCCGGACTACCCGCTTCCCCGCTTCCCCGCATACCCGACATATCCGATATGTCGGGTATGCGGGGCGGTCGTCACCAGACTTCGAAGTACATGGTGGGGTACCACCACTGTGACGGTGAATGCCACCAGACACGCGTGCCGGCGTTCTGTGCGCCGAACGTGTATCTCGGCGTGACCAGCTCCACATGGCCGGGACCATAGAACGCCAGGTCACCGGGCCGCCGGTCGCGTGCGGGAATCCAGTGCAGCCGCGGGCTGGACAACATGCCGTAGGTGGTGCGCGGCAGCGAGATTCCGGCGTGCTGGTAGGCCTCCACCACCAGGCCTGAGCAGTCGTAGCACGACGGGCCGGTGCCGCCGTAGCAGTACCACTTGCCGGCCTGACGGTATGCCCAGCCCAGGGCGTTGTTCCGCACTGCGTTGCGCTGAGCCGCGGTAAGCCGGGCGTGCGTCGTCGACGTCGCAGTGGCGGCGAAGGCTGAGGTGACAGATAGCGGGCCAGGTGCGGCGGTCACGATGACCGCGGCCGCGGCGGCCGCCAGAGTCGTCCGGGTGAGGATCCGGCCCCGGAAACCGGGCTTGAAGGGATGGGGCTTGCGATAGAGATTGGTCCTGGTACAGGACACATTGAACCCTTTGTCGGGCGCGCGCGGCGCGCTCGGCCTCCGCCCGCCTTACCTGCCGGGCCGCCGGTGGCGGCGTCGGCAGTGGCGTGGGATCTGGGGCGGGTCAGGGCACCAGGGCCGCACAGCGGCGGCACTCTCGCACGCAGGGCGCTTCAGCATCTACATTGCAACAACCAACCCGCCTTGGTCGGTACTTTCCCACAAATACCAGCACAAATCGCGTGCCGTCCGCCCCACAACGCAACACCAGCCCCCCACCCCCCACCTCGCCCCGCCCGGTCCCGCGCCTCCGCCCGCCCGGCCCGTCGCGCCCCCCGACCCACACGGCCCCTGGCCGCCGACACTGTCGATGGTGCCATTCATGGCGCTGGGTGTCCGAATGTCCCGCCACAACGACATGGATGGCGCCATCATGTCGCTGAGTGGCGGCGCATGCGCCCGCGCCTGCGCTCCGCTCGCGCCTACGCCCCGCCCGCGCCCGCGACCGCTACCCCGCCCGCGCACGTGTCGCCCACCGCTAGCGGGGCGTGTTTAGAAAGCGGGCCTGGGTGGATGCGGAAGGGGATGGTTGGCGCAACGTACCCCACCCGAGGGGATGGTTGGCGCAACGTACCCCTTGATATCCCGGGGACTGTGAGCAGGCGCCAGGACATTTCCGGTGTTTATCGCAAGTTGGTGGCTGATGAGGTCCGCCCACGGCAAGCTTTACCCGGGGAGCGGCGCGCCTGTGCGCCGATCAGACCATCAGCCTGGGAGGGGTGCAGTGCGCAAGACACTGTTCTGGACCGCGGCCATCATGCTCGCGACAACCGGGGTTGCGACCGGAGTGGCGGCCGCAACGGCAACAGCCGCCACAAAGACAGCAAGGACGACAAACACCACAGCCACCACATCACGGCCCTGCGGCACAAGATCGTCCCACAGCTACCGGCATGTCGTCTGGATCTGGATGGAGAACCACAGCTACGGCCAGATCATCGGCAACAAGTCCCAGGCGCCGTACCTCAACTCGCTCGCGTCGAGCTGCGGCGTGGCCACCAACTACCACAACATCTCTCACCCCAGCCTGCCCAACTACCTCAGTGCCACCTCCGGACTCACCCGCGGCCAGCTCCCGAAACTGTCCTTCCTCGACTGCGGTGTCTCGGCGGTCTGCCACACCTCGGCCAGCAGCATCTTCGGGCAGGGCGAGACATGGAAGGCATATCAGGAATCGATGCCTTCGAGCTGCGCCAAGTCGAATGCCGGCCAGTACGCCGTGCGCCACAACCCGCCGCCGTACTACTCGAGCCTGTCGGGCTGCGGGAGCCGCGACGTCTCGTACGGCCAGCTCGCCGCCGACCTGGCTCACAACACCTTGCCGGCGTTCTCGTTCATCACGCCCAACCTGAACGATGACATGCACAACGGCACCATCGCCCAGGGCGACAAGTGGCTGTCCCGGAACCTGCCGGCGATCCTGAACAGCTCCGGGTACCGGTCCGGGTCCACGGTCGTGTTCATCACCTGGGACGAAGGCGCCGGCGGCATCCCCATCGAAAACTGCGCCACCAACACGACCGACGCGAGCTGCCACGTAGCCACGCTTGTCATCAGCCCGAGCACTCCGGCCGGTGCCAGGTCAGCGGCGTTGTTCAACCACTACTCGCTGCTGGCCACGACCGAACAGCTCCTAGGCCTCCGCCGCCTCGGCCAGGCAGCCTCAGCCCCCACCATGACCGCGGCCTTCCACCTCTGAGCCGCCGCGAGCACACCGATGGGGCCATCGGTGCCGCCCTCCAAGGCAGTTTGTCCGATTCGAGCGTGCCGATGGCACCATCGGTGCCGTCAGAATTCACCCCGTCAGGCCGGCGCGCTCGGCCACCAGACGGCGGAGCTCGCCCGGCGAGCCGTGCAGCAGCTGCGTGGTCTTGGCGCGCTTGAGGTACCGGTGTGCTTCGTGTTCCCAGGTGAAGCCGATCCCGCCGTGCAGCTGGATCATTTCGGCGGCGGCCTGCCAGAACACGTCCACGCAGTGCTTCTTGGCCAGCGGCGCGAGGACCGCGAGCCGATCCGGATCGCCTCCAGCCGCAGCAGCGACAGCGGCCCAGGCTGTGGCCCGGGCCGAGGCCACCCCGGCCGCCAGGTCCGCGCACCGGTGCTTGAGCGCCTGGAACGTCCCGATGGGCCGCCCGAACTGCACCCGTGTCTTCAGATACGAGACGGTGGTCTCCAGGCAGTGTGACGCGGCGCCCACCGACTCGACGGCCAGCATCACCCGCAGCAGTTCCTCCGCGCGCGACGCGGAGACCCCGGCCGGGACCGCCGCGGCGCGATCGAACACGACGGAAGCCTGCGTCCGGGTCTGGTCGAGGGTCTCCACCGGCGACACCGCCGCATCCGAGGACCGCACCGCGAACAGGCCCCGGCCGGCCCGCACCACGAACAAGTCGGCCACGCCGCCGTCGAGCACATGGTGCGCGCTCCCGGAAAGGCACCCGTCCGCCATTTCAATCTCACCATTTACCACGAACGACGCTCGTAGCGACCCGTCCGCGATGCCGCTCAGCAGCTCGGCCGGCGGATCCGGGGCTTCGCCAAGCACGGCCCCGGCCAGCGCGGTGGACAGCAACGGCGCAGGCAGCAGCACCCGTCCGGCTTCCTCGACCGCGACCGCGACCTCCGCGAGACCGGCGGACGCTCCGCCGTACCGCTCCGGCACCGCCAGCCCGGTCAGGCCCAGCTCAGCCGTGAGCCGCTTCCAGGACTCCTCGCCGCCCGCACGGGTAAGGAAAGCCCGCACCGCCTCCCGCAGCGCGGCCTGCTCCGGCGTGTCGGCGTAATCCACGCGGCAGCCCCAGTCCGCGCTCGGCGATCACGTTGCGCTGGATCTCGCTCGACCCGCCATAGATGGTGTCCGCGCGGGTGAACAGGAACAGCCGCTGCTCATCGGACAGCTCATACGACGCCCCGGTCACGGTTGCGTCAGGGCCGGCCACATCGGCGGCCAGCTCGCCGAGCCGCTGATGCCACGGCGCCCACAGCAGCTTGACGATGTTCGCTTCGACGCCAGGTTCACTTCCAGAACCAAAAGACGCCTCGGCGGTGAACCGCAGCACCTGGAGTTCGATCCAGGCGTCGGCGATCCGCGCCGCGATGTCCGGGTCACCGGCCACACCACGAGCGCGCGCCAGACCGAGCACGGCCTCGAACTCGCGGGCAAACCCCAGCTGCTGCCCGAACGTGGACACCCCGCGCTCCACGCCGAGCGTGCCCATGGCCACCCGCCACCCGTCCCCGGGCGCGCCGATCAGATCGTCCGCCACCGCGCCGGAGAAGAACACCTCGTTGAATTCCGAAGTCCCGGTGAGCTGGACGATCGGCCGCACCGTAACGCCAGCCTGATGCATCGAAACCAGAAGACAGGACAAGCCCCGATGTCGTTCGCCGGAGACCGCGGGGGTCCGGGGGGACGGCTCCCCCCGGTCAGAATCTGTACGAGCCAGCACGAAGCACCAGTCCGCGAACTGGGCCAGCGACGTCCACACCTTCTGCCCGTCGACACGCCACTTCCCGTCCGGCCCGAGACCCGCGCGGGTTCGCAGCCCGGCCAGGTCCGATCCGGCCTCGGGCTCGGAGTACCCCTGGCACCAGGTCGAGGTCCCGGCCAGGATGCCCGGCAGGAACCGCGCCTTCTGCTCGGCGGTGCCGAACATCAGCAGGGCCGGCCCCAGCAGCTGCTCGCCGATGTGCCCGGCCCGTCCGGGCGCGCCGGCCCGCGCGTACTCCTCGTGGAAGATCACCTGCTGTCGCCACGACAGCCCGCGGCCGCCGTCCGCGACCGGCCAGCCCAGACCGATCCAGCCGCCTTCCCCGAGCCGCCGCTCCCAGGCCAGCCGCTCGGCGACCAGCTCGTGCTCACGTCCGGGGCCGCCCTTACCGGCCAGCCCGGCGAACTCGCCCGACAGCTCCGTCGTCAGCCATTCCCGCACCGACGCGCGGAACTCCTCGTCGTCCACGGCGAAACGTCACCCTTCGGCGGAACGCCGCGCGTCCCGCATGGACCGCGCGTCGTGCCCGGCCAGCGAGTCGGCCCCGGCCTCGGCGTTGTGCGCGTGCGCGAAATGATGCAGCCCGAACACCGAGTCCAGGCCGGTCTGCAGCCCCATGAGATCCTCGGCCTGGTTGATCGCCTTTTTGGTCAGTGCCAGCCCGAGCCGGGGCATAGCCGCGATTTTTTCCGCCATTTCGGATACCTCGCCGGCCAGCCTCTCCCGCGGCACGACGCGGTTTATCATGCCGAGTTCCAGTGCCCGTGCCGCGGGAACTCGCTCGCCGAGGAACAGGAATTCCTTCGCCGCGCGCGGGCCCATCACCCAGGGGTGCGCGAAATACTCCACGCCGGGAATGCCCATTCGCACCACCGGATCGGCGAAGAACGCGTCATCGGAGGCGACGATAAGGTCGCAGATCCAGGCCAGCATCAGCCCGCCCGCGATGCACGCCCCCTGCACCTGCGCGATCGTCGGTTTGGGCAGTTCCCGCCAGCGTCGGCACATGCCCAGGTAAACCTCCTGCTCCCGGGCATACCGGCTTTCCCCGCCGGCCTTGCCGACGTGATCCCACCACAGCCCGGCCCGCCGGTCGAACGAGGTGTCCACGTCCCGTTCCGGCGTCCCGATGTCGTGCCCGGCGGAGAAATGAGCTCCGGCGCCGGCCAGCACGATCACCTTCACCGAATCGTCGGCCGCCGCGCGGTAGAAACTGTCGTCGAGGCCGTATGTCATCGCCGAATTCTGCGCGTTGCGGTACTCCGGCCGGTTCATCGTGACGAACGCTACCGGGCCTTCCTGCGCGTACAGGACGACGTCACCCATCGGCAACTCCAATCGTTTCTGCGATCCGCGCCCGGTGCCACTGCGCCCCGCCGAAACTCGGCGCCAGCGCCCACGCTCGCTTCGCGAACAGGTGCAGGTCGTATTCGGTCGTGTAACCCATAGCCCCGTGACACTGGATCGCGGTCCGCGCTGTCAGGCGGGCGGCGTCGCTTGCGCGTACCTTCGCCGCCGAGGTCAGCACCGCGGCGTCCGGTGCCTTGCTGGCCTGGGCCCACGCGGCGGCCAGGACCATCGGCCGCGCGAATTCGATGGCTAGGAGCGCATCGGCCAGCGCGTGTTTGATGGCCTGGAAGCTGCCGATCGGCACACCGAACTGCTCGCGCCGTTTCACATGGTCCACGGTCATGTCGAGCATCCGCCGGGCCAGTCCGGTCAGGGATGCCGCCGTGCCCAGCACCCCTCGCTGCCAGGCCCGTTCCGCCTCTGGGAGCAGCAGGCCGCCATCTTCCGGCGCCCGGATCAGCCGGGCCAGCGCGCGCGATCCGTCCACCGACGCACACGCCTCCAGCGCCAGTTCGTCGCGCCGGTACAGCCGCCACAGGTCCCCGTCTCGCAGCACGATGAGGTGCGCGGTCTGGCCGAACGGCACCGGATCACCCGCCCGTGGCTGCACTGTCATCACGACCTCACCGGCCAGGACGTCCGCCACCAGCGGACCGTCTAGCATGGGCGCCGCGACCGCGATGGTCTCCACGGCGGGCGCGGCCAGGCCGCTGTAGCCGATCTCGTCCAGTACCGGGACCAGGGCATTCTCATCCAGCCCGAGACCGCCACGTTCGTCACAGACCAGCGTCCCGATCACGCCGACCGCGCCGAGCTTGCGCCATGCGCCCTCTGTTCCCAGCACGCCGCGGGCGGCGACCCGCAGCGCCGCTGCTTCCTCACTCACCGCGAACCGCATCGGCCTATCTCCTCGGCAGGCCAAGGAGGCGCTCGGCGACCACGTTGCGCTGCACCTCGTTGGTGCCCGCGTAGATCGGCCCGGCCAGCGAGAACATGAAGCCGCGCGGCCACGGCCCGTCGGGTTCGGCGTCCGGGCCGAGCAGGTCCATGGCGGTCTCGTGCAGCCGGACGTCCATCTCGGACCAGAACAGCTTGTTCAAGCTGGCCTCCGGCCCCGGCTGCTTCCCGTCCGCGATGTCGGTGACCTGCCGCAACGTGAACATCCGGTATGCCTGCGCGTCGATCCACGAGTCCACCACGCGGTCTTTCAGCGACGGCTCCGGGCGCTCCCGGTACAGCGCGATCAGCCGGTCGGCGGCGGCCATGAACCGGCCGGGGGAGCGCAGCGTCAGGCCGCGCTCGGACCCGGTGGTGGCCATCGCCACCCGCCAGCCCTGGTTCACCTCGCCGAGCACGTCGCGATCCGGGACGAACACGTCGTCAAAGAACACCTCCGCGAACCCCTCGTCGCCGTCCAGTCGCTCGAACCCGCGGACCGTGACCCCCGGCGCGTCCAGCGGGACCAGGAAGTACGTCAGGCCGCGGTGGCGTTCGGCCTCCGGATCGCTGCGGAACAGGCCGAACAGGTGGGTGCAGAACGCGCCACGGGTCGTCCAGGTCTTCTGCCCGGACAGCCGCCAGCCGCCGCCCGCCTCGTCGCGGACGGCGGCGCTGCGCACCGCCGCGAGGTCACTGCCCGCGCCGGGCTCGGACCAGCCCTGGCACCACAGGTCCTGCGCGGCGGCCATCCGGGGGAGCAGCCGGTCCTGCTGCTCGGCCGTGCCGAACTCGAACAACGCCGGGGCGAGCAGGAAGATGCCGTTCTGCGTGACCCGCTGTGGCGCACCCGCCCGGTAATACTCCTCCTCGAAGATCAGCCATTCCCACACCGACGCGTCCCGCCCGCCGTATCTGGCCGGCCATGACACCACCGCCCAGCGGTCCTCGTGCAGGCGCCGCTCCCACTCCAGGTGCCGCGCGAACCCGTCCCGGGTGTCACCGGACGGGAGGCCTCGCGGCACGTTCGCCGACAGCCAGGCCCGCGCCTGCGCCCGGAAGCGCTCTTCCGGCTCAGACCAGCGCAGATCCATCAGCTCAGGTCCATTAGCTCAGGTCCATTTGCTCAGGCCTCCGGCTCGCCGAACGACTCACGCAGCTTGTCCGAGACCCCGGACAGGTTCAGCTCGAACGTGAACCCCTGCTCGTAGCGGTAGCCGCGCTTGACGTCCTGCGGGTCGATGCCGTTGAACGCCTCCTTGGCCAGCCGGATCACGGCCGGGTCCTTGGCCGCGATCGTGCCCGCGACCTCCAGCGCCGCGTCCCGTAGCTTGTCCCGCGACACGACGGCCAGCACGGAGCCGAAACTGTGCAGTTCGGCGGCGGTGGCGGTCGCCGAGGTGTACATCATCGCCCGGGCCTTGTGCTGCGGAACCAGCCGTGACAGGTGGGTCGCCGCGCCGAGCGCGCCCCGGTCCACCTCGGGGAGCCCGAAGGTCGCGTCCTCGCTGGCCACGATGATGTCCGCGTTGCCGGCCAGGCCGATCCCGCCGCCCAGGCAGAACCCGTGGACGGCGGCGATCACCGGGACCGGGCAGTCGTACACCGCGGCGAACGCCGCGAAGCAGCCCCGGTTCGCGCCGATCAGCGCCTCGTGCCCCTTCGCCTTGATCTCCTTGATGTCGACCCCGGCGTTGAACCCGCGTCCTTCGGCGCGCAGGACCACGACGCGCACGTCGGGGTTCGTTCCGAGGGCGCGGATGGCCTCGGCCAGCCGGAACCAGCCCGCCACCGGCAGCGCGTTGACCGGCGGGTGGTTGATGACCACCTCCGCGACGGCATCATCCCTGACATTGCGGGTGATCATGCGCGTTGACTGCTCACGGACACGACCTCCCCGGTCATGTAGGACGAGTAATCGCTGGCCAGGAACACGACGACGTCGGCGACCTCCCACGGCTCGGCCGCCCGGCCGAACGCCTCTTGTGCCGCGAGCGACGCCAGCTTCTCCGCCGAGGAGACCTTGGCCAGATGCTCGTGCATGGCAATGGACGGCGCCACCGCGTTGACCCGCACCCCGCTGGGAGCGGCTTCGATCGCCGCGCACCGGGTCAGCGCCATCACGCCGGCCTTCGCCGCCGCGTAGTGGGCCTGTCCGGCCTGGGCGCGCCAGCCGATCACCGAGGAGTTGTTGACGATCACGCCGGCCTGCCGGGGAAGCATGTGCCGTAGCGCCGCCCGGGTGCAGCGGAACGTGCCGTTCAGCGTCACGTCCAGCACCCGGAACCACTGCTCGTCGGTCATGTCGGCCAGCGGTGTGTCCCCGCCCAGACCCGCGTTGTTCACCGCGACGTCGATGTGCCCGTATTCGGCGGCCACCATCTCGAACAGCCGCCGCACGTCGTCCTCGACGGTGACGTCGCACGGCACGGCCAGCGGCTTCTCGCCGCGGCTCCCCGCCACCCGTCCGGCGATCTCCGCCAGCGCCGCCGCCGCCTCGCCCAGCCGCCGCTCGTGCTTGTCGCTGATCGCGACCCGCGCCCCCTCCTCCACGCACCGCTTCGCGGTCGCGAACCCGATCCCCGTCCCGGCGGCCGCCGTCACCAGCACGGTCTTCCCGGTCAGCAACCCATGCGACTCATGCACCGTGCCCGCCACCTCCGTTCGCGAGGTGCTCCAGCACCTCGCGCGCCTCCGAGACGATGCGCTCGATCAGCTCGGCGCACGAAGGCAGGTCGTCGATGACGCCGGCCACCTGGCCGCTGGCCAGCGTGCCCAGATCAATCCGCCCGTCGACCATGGACGCGCGCAGCATCATGGGCGTGTTCGCCGCCATCAGCACCTGGGACCAGGACAGGCTGTGCTCGCGCCGCATGGCCAGCCCTTCGCGGACCATGTCCCGCCACGACGTGCCGGACACCCGCCCGAACGCCCTCGCTGACTTTACCGATAGGTAAACGCGAGAAAGGCGGCTCGCACGGTCGAGTGCTTCGGCCAACGGGGTACGCAGCACCCGCTGCGGCACCCCGTCCAGCGCCGATGTCACCACCGTGTCGGTCACCCCGCGCCGCAGGTACTCGGCCTTGACCCCATCCGGCACCGGGCTGTCCGACGTGAGCAGGAACCGGGTGCCCATCGCGATACCGGCCGCGCCGTAGGCCAGCGCGGCAGCCAGCCCCCGTCCGTCGAAGAACCCGCCGGCCCCGATCACCGGCAGGCCCGGAACGGCCGCGCAAACCTGGGGGAGCAGGATGGAGGTCGGCACCCCGCCGGTGTGGCCGCCGCCCTCGCTGCCCTGGGCGATCACCGCGTCCACGCCCAGCGCGGCGACCTTCTCCGCGTGCCGCCGGGCGCCGATCGACGGCACCACCACCAGGCCCGCGTCCTTCAGCATCGCGATCACCGAAGCGGACGGCGCCAGCCCGAACGACGCCACCCGTACCCCGTGCTTGATCAGCAGCCGCGCCCGCTCCGGCAGGTCGACGGCATCTCCGCGCAGGTTCACCCCGAAGGGCATCGCGGTCAGCTCCCGGACCCGCGCGATCGCCACGTCAAGCTCGGCCGGACCGAGCGTGGCGCCGGCCAGGATGCCGAGGCCGCCCGCGTCGCAGGTCGCCGCGGTCAGCTCCGGGGTGGACACCCACCCCATGCCGGTCTGCACGATCGGGTACCGCACTCCGAACAGGTCGCAGATCGCCGTGTGGAGGACGTCAGCCATCCGGCACTTCCCGATCCCGCAGCCGGTGCGGGTCGATGACATCACGGATGAGCCGCAGCTCGTCGGCAGACGGCAGCCGCGTCTCGCCGACATCATCGATGACAAGGTCAAATCCCGTGGCGGACACAACCTCGTCCACGTTCACCCCGGGATGGGCCGACACCAGCCGCATCGCGTGCCCGGGCCCGCCGAAGTCCAGCACCGCCAGGTTGGTCACCACCCGCCGCAGGTCCACCGATGCCACACCCCGGTCATACCCGACCCCGCACACCACGTCCACCGCGGGGACGAACACCCGCGGCAGGTGCCGCGGGACCCAGTAGCTGACCGGATGGCACACCGTGTTGCCGGGCGCGCCGCGCATGCCCAGCAGGGCCCGCGACGGACGGGCGAAATCCCCGATCGCGGACAGGTTCGCGTTCCCGTACCGGTCGATCTGGCTGGGCACCATCATGATGTGCCGGTAGCCGGCCCAGGCCAGGTCGAACACGTTACGGAACGGCGCCCAGCCCTCCACCGGGCCCGGCGCCGGTTCGCCTACCGCCCACGTGCCCCCCACCAGCAGCGCCTCGCCGTCGGACAGCAGCAGGTCGGGGGAGAACGTGGCCCGCGCCAGCCGCGCCCCGATCGCCGGGATCGTCCCGAACGGGCTGGCCAGGATCTCCCCTTCCTCCCGCCACGCCTCCGCGCACGCCACCGCGCAGATCTCTGCCCGGCTGACCGCCACGTTGACGCTCATCGCGCCCTCACCGCGGCCTGGTAATCAGTCTCGCTGCCGGTCAGGTAGCGTGCCTCGAATTCCTTCCAGGCCACTGGGTCCTTCGCCGCTGCCACGTAGTCCCGCTGGAACGCCTCATCGCGCGGGTAGTCAGGATCGCAGGAGGTGAAATGAGCGCCGTTCGTAGCCTCGATAACGCCAGCCGTCATCCAGCGCTGGATGCGCAGCGACGCGAAACCGCCGTCGGCGAGATCCGCGGTCGGTACGATCCGCTCGCAGGATACGTACGCGCGGGCGGCGGCCGCGGCGAACAGGTCGTCGAAGTACAGGTCCGGCCCGAGGAACTGCGCGTTCCCCGCCGCATCGGCCCGGTTCAAGTGGATGAGCGCCGCGTCCAGCGGCAGGGCCGGCACGGCGAGCAGTTCCTCGCCGTCATCGTAGGGCGAGCGCACGGTCCGCAACTCCGGGTTGAGGCGCGGCACGTCCGACCCCAGTCCCGCCCGGGTCGGCAGGAACGGCAGCCGCAGGGATGCGGCGTACAGTGCCCATTGCAGCATGCCTTCGTCGTATTCCGCGGCGTCGATGGCGCCGGCCTGGCGGGCCGCCTGGAAGTGCGGCTCCAGCGGGATGGAATCCAGCGAGACGAATCCGTAGACGAGCCGTTTCACCTTGCCGGCCGCGCACAGCAGGCCGACGTCGGGGCCGCCGTAGGAGACGATCGTGAGGTCGTTGATGCCGGACCGGAGGATCGCCCGGACCAGCGACATCGGCTTGCGGCGCGATCCCCAGCCGCCGATCCCGATCGTCATGCCGGAGCGTAGCTCCGCCACCATCTCGTCCGCGGTCATCCGCTTGTCCGCCACGCCACCTCCGGAGCCCGATCACCACCCCTCCGGGGAGTGTAGCAAGCGCTTGGTCGGCTACGGAACCGGTGGTGGCGGTATCGTCCCGATGCCCGGCACGGTTCGCGGCCACACCAGCAGGACCGGGCACGGCGCGTGGTCGACGATGAACCGGGTCGCCTTGCCCAGGCTCTTCGGGCCGAGCCGCGACTGATCGCCGTCCCGCGCAACGATGAGCAGGTCGGCGTCGGCCGCCGCGGTTACCACGACACGCTCGGCCTGACCGTGGCGCTCCACCATGTCGCACGGCCGGCCCAGCCGGCCGGCCGCCGCGCTCAGCAACTCGCCCGCCGCCGTATCGGCCAGTTCGGCCACTTTCTGCCCGGGATCGTGGCGCGGCTGGCGCCGCCCGAGCAAGCCCAGGTAGGCGGCGTGCGCCGCGTCCGGCGCCGCCGCGGAGGCGACGTGCAGCAGCGTGATCCGAGCATCGCTGGGTGCAAGCTTGCGGGCCGCGTCCACGCTGGCCCGCCACGTCCCCTCGCAAACCCAGACGAGCACCGAACGTACGGTGGTACCACCCTCGGTAACGCTCACCCGCCCAGTATCGTCGTTCTTCTTTTAGCGGCGGCCGGTAAGCCAGTGAGCGTAATCTCAGCCATTGGTGTGTGCGTCCTAACGCTGACCGCCCGCGAGCACCTGCAGTTGCTGGGGCTGGCCCCGCCGGTACGCGACGACAACGTCGGCGGCGGCGTGGCTTCGCCTGTGGCTCAGGCCGGATCACCTGAGGATGCGGAGGCCGCATCGGGTGGCGTGTTTGTTCCGGTGCTGGCGGCTGAGCTGGTGGAGCGGCTGGCTTGCGCGGTGCTGGGGATGCGATTCCCGGTGGTCGATGATTTCGCGATCGCGCTGAACCGGGAGCTGTATGGGCTGCTGATCGGACAGGGGCAGCCGCTGGCCGCCGCGGTGGGGATGGCGCTGCCCGATCTGGTGGCGGGCCCGGCGACGCCGGAGTGCCCAGCGCTGTCAGTGGGTACCCCGGCGCTGTTCGGGGCGCGGGTGGTGGACCTGGCGCTGATGGCGCCCGCGGGTACGCCACTGGTATTTGACGCGGAGCGAACCAAGCTGGCGGGTTTCCCCGCCCAGCCGGAGCGGTTCGTGGGCCGGGTGGGAGTGATGGTGCGGTCCAACGCCGCGCTGGCCGAGCGCAGCGGTGCCTCCGGAGTGCTGTTTTACGGTATGGCGGGGGCGGGCAAGACCGCGTGCGCGCTGGAGCTGGCCTACACCCAAGAAGACAACTTCCGGGTCCTGGCCTGGTACAAGGCCCCCGACGAGGGCCATGACATCACCACCGCGCTGACCGACCTGGCCTTGGTCCTGGAAAGCAAACTGCCCGGGCTCAAGCTGGCTCATCTGCTGCACGACACCGGCACCCTGCGTACGTTCCTGCCTACGCTCACCGAGTTCGACGAGCGCAGCCGGATGCTCGTGGTGATCGACAACATCGAGTCGCTCCTCACCGACACTGGCGAGTGGCGGGATGCCAGGTGGGGGCTGGTGATTGACGCGCTGACTGGCCATGCTGGCCTGTCCCGGGTGGTCCTGACCTCCCGGCGACGACCCGCCCAGCTGGATCCCGGGTGACGGCCGAGGCAGTGCACGCCCTGTCCCGCGACGAGGCGGTGCTGCTAGCGCGCGAGCTACCCAACCTGGGCGCACTGATCGCCGCACCCTCGCTCAACGGCACCGGACCGGGGTGGCTGGATCAGGCCGGGGACTGGCCGCACGGGTGCTGGCCGCCGCCCAGGGACATCCCAAGCTGCTGGAGCTGGCGGATGGGCAGGCCGCCGATCCGGCCCGGCTGGGCGAGCTGCTGGGCAGCGCCGACCATACGCAGCGGTGCTCGGCGGCTGGACGCGACAGGTCGCCGACGGTTTAACACAGCCCGCGAGGGTGATGTTCGGCCTGCTGTGCTGCCTGGAAGAAATCGACCGGGTCCCGGCAATGATCGAGGGAAACTGGGCCGACCTGTGGCGACGGCTCACCCTGCCCGGCGAACCTCCCGACATGACGGCCGCGCTAGAACCGCTGACCAGCCAAGCGCTGGTCGTCGCGGTCACCGATAGCAACGGCGGACTGGCCAGGTTCGGGATCCATCCGGGGTGGCCGCCGCAGGGCGAGCCCAGGCCGGTGACGCATTCCAGGCCGCTGTCGACTCCGAAGCCGCCGCCTACTGGACTACCGTCTTCCGGCACGCGCGGGATGAGGAGACCGGTTGGCTCATCGTCCACGCTGGCCGGGCCGCTGTGCCCTACCTGCTCCGCCTCGGCGAGCGCGGTACCGCGCTGACTCTGTTGGAGCAGGTCTTGATCCGCGACCGGTCACCGAGCACGATTACAGCGCTGTTGCCCGTCCTGCGGCAGATAGCCGACGCCGCCAAGGGCGGTGACGATGAGATCCCGGCGGGAGTGATATTGGCCAGAGCGCTCGCCAGAATCGACCCGGGCGCATACGAACGCCAGGGCCAGCCCACAGACCCCATCGACCTGCGGAACACCCAGGACCACCTCGAACAAGCCCTGCACCAGCCCGGCATCCGTCAGTTCGCCGAACCAGACACCACGGCCACACCCGGAACCCTGGCCCGCGTCGCACTGACTCATCTCGCCAGCCAGGACGACGAAACCAGCGAGCTCATCGAGCACGTCCTCACCCACACCACCCTGCCTGCCGAGCGCGAACCCGTCACCCTCGCCGTCGGCGCACTGGTCCTCTGCGCCTTCCGGACCGAGATCAAACTGCACCGCGACCCCGCCAAGGGCTGGACCTCCGACCTGCACACCAAGCCGCTCAGCAACACGGCACTGGGCCGCATCCTGAGCCAGCTCCTGGGTGCCTTCGGCAAACACTAACCCTCCAGCCGGTCCGCTATTAGCGAACGATTTATGGTGTACATCTTAAAGATAACGTGCTAATATTCGAATATCCAGTGAGGGGGGGTGAACTGGATGGACAGAGCGGTCATTCGAACGGAACCGTCCTGGCTTGACGATGATTTGCCGCCTGATCCGGAGGGTGATGACCGGGAGTGGCCGGGTGACCTGGCCGAGGTGATCGCCCAGTCCGATGCTGATGAGGCAGAGCAGGCGGAGATCCGGTGGCGGCTGCTGGCCAACGATGTCGAGACCGGATTCGCGCATGTTCCCGGCGCGCCGGTGGTGCCTGGTGTCCAGACCGGGCCGGGCGGGGGTTTCGGGCAGGGGCAGCCTTGGGATCTTGCCGCGCCGGATGTGGCGCTGGCTGCTCGGACTGACTATGCCTCTGGAGCGACCCGCGACTTCGCCGCGGTTAGCGATGATGAGGTGTTCGGCGTGCTGGGTGCCCGGCGCAAGCTGGAAGCACGCCAGGTTTGGGAACGACTGGCGGCGGTCGCGGAGATCATCCGTCGCCGTCCGGCGGCAGGCTGCAAGCTGCGCGGCCCGGCGATGATGCCGCAGGTGTGGGCCGAGGGCACCGCCGGAGAGCTGTCCATCGCGCTGGCCGTGGACCGGCGGACTGCCGACCACCTGCTGAGCCTGGCCTGGGATCTCCAGGTAAAGTTGCCGCTGACCTCCGGCAAGCTGCGAGACGGCGTCATTGACGAGCGGAAAGCCGCGACGGTCGCGTCGTACAGCGCGAACCTGACCTCGGAGGAAGCGCGCCAGGCTGAGGCGATCTTGTTCGCCCACCCTGACGTGGAGATGATGACGCACGGGATGCTGCGAGACCGGATAGCGCGGGCTGTAATTGAGGTCAATCCCGATGCCGCGCGCCGCAGGCGAGAGGACGCCGCGCAGGAGTGCCGGATTGAGATCCGCGGCGAGGAGTCCGGCAACGCGATGATCGCCGGACGGGAACTCCCGTCGATGGCGGTGCTGCGGATGGACCGGCTGCTCACCGCCCGCGCCCGCCAGTTCAAGCGGGCCGGCGTCGACGGCGACATGGACACGCTCCGCGTGCTCGCGTTTCTAGAAAGGTTCGGCGAAGCCAACCCCCTCGATGACCTGGCCAAGGCCAGCCCTGCGCGTCCTGCCGGCCGCCAAGCCGACGGCGGCCAGGACCGCAAGCCTGGCGACGAAGATGACGAAAGGGGCGGCGGGAACGACGGTGGGCCGGGGCCGCGCGACCCTGCTCCGGGCGGGCCGGGTGGCGGGGCATGCACCTGCGGCGGTGGAGCGGGCAGCGATACGGGTAGCGGGATCGCGGCCAGGATCCACCTGACCGCGCCGGTGAGCACGCTGACCGAGCTGGCCGGGCGGCCCGGCGTGCTGCGCGGAACCGGGCCGATTGACCCGGAGCAAGTACGCGATCTCGCCGACGCCGCCGCCAAGAGCGCCGCGACCACCTACGACTTCACACTCACCGATCAGGCCGGCCGTCCCGTCGCCCACGCGTGCGGCAAAACGGGACCGGAGGACGCCTCCAGGCGCAACGCGCAACATGCACCGGACCGTGGGCCGCCGGAGCTCACCCTCATCGATCGCGGGCCGCCGGGCAGTCATGGCCGGTGGCGGTACACCCATCGCGGCCGGGAGATGATCTTCGAGTTCGAGGACCTCACCGGGCCGTGCGATCACCGCCATCAAGCCGACGGGCACGATCCCGGCAGGCACTTGCGGCACCTGACCGCAGTGCTCAATCAGACCTGCACGCACTCGGCCTGCCGACGGCCCGAGTTCCAATGTGACTACGACCACGCCCATCCGTACGACCAGGGCGGAATCACGTGCCTGTGCCAGGCCGGACCCGTCTGCCGTCGGCACCACCAGGATAAACAGCGCCCCGGCTGGAGAGTCGAGGGCACCGGAGCGCGAGGCTGGTTCCGCTGGCGGACGCCGAACGGCAGAACCTACCTAACCGGCCCGACGACCTACCCCGTCTAGCTCCGGAGAGGGTTCCGAGGGGCCAAGGCGTGCGGCCCGGCTGCCTACCTGACGCTGCCGGCCACGCGGCTACGGAGTCCGGTTGTTGTCGATCTGGTCGAAGTCGCCGATGCCGTTGTTGCTTCCGCCGCCGCCGGACCACTGCCACATCAGCGCGTACTTGGAGTTGCTGGTCTGGCCGCCGAAGAAGCGCGCGCACGTCGACGTGCCGGACAGGCACCAGCCCGCCGGGCGATGCGACAGGCTGCTGGTGAACGACTCATAGGTCCACTCGTAGGTGTTCGGTATCGACGCGGCGCTGCCGGTGCCGAAGATCGAAGCCCAGATGTCCGGCGCCGAGTACACCCCGGCGAAGAAGTGCGAGTGGCTGGTCAGATAGGACGCGTACCCGTTGACCTCGGCACGGTCCACGTTCGCCGGGATGAAGCCGGACCGCGCGACGCCGCTGCACGGCGAGGTGTAGACGGTGTTCCAGCCGTTGTCGGAGGCCGGGGTGTAGTTGGGCGCGTTACCCGGGATCTCGATGTCCATGAACACGACCGGATACGTGACGGACAGGTGCGACATGGCCGACAGCGTCGCGGCGGCCTGCTGCTGGCCCCAGGCGGACGCCTCACCCGTCGTGCCGTTGTAGTGCGGGTCGACGCCGGGACCGCCCATGAACCAGTAGACGCCGGTGCCGATGCCGATCTTGTGGGTGAAGTTGGCATTGGCCTGGCTGCTGTTGGTCCCCGACCACACGACGATCTTGTGGCAGTTGGTGATGTTGGCCCAGTTGCCGGCCATGCCGATGTAGCCGCCGTACCACGTGCCGAGAGCCGGCTCCGTGTACGGTATGGCGTGGCCGCCCACCGGCATCTGCCGGCTGTCCGTGCCGTACCAGAACCCCGGCGGCGTGTCACCGGCTAGGGCTACGACCGCCGTAGCGACCAGGACCGCGGTCGCCACCACGGCCGCCGCGATGACTCTAACCATGCCCCGGCCAGGCATCTTGTCTCGCCACGTCATCGGTACCACTCTCTCTCCCTCCGCGCCAAGGCCTCGCTGCGCTCGGCCGGCTTGGAGCCACGGCGGGAACCGCCGCCCCTTCAGGACGGCAGCCGCCGCGGCGCTCGCTACCGCTCGCACCCTCCGCGCCAAGGACTCGCTGTGCTCTGTGACCCGCCCACTAGTTAGACGCGCAGGGCGGCCTTAAGGTTGTGGCTCGGAGCTGAACGCGGTGTCGAACGATGTCGTGGGGGGCTCCAGGTCGAACCGCCGCAGATACCCCACGGCCTCGGCCGCGCCGGCCAGCCGGTCCATACCCGCGTCCTCCCATTCGACCGAGATGGGGCCCTGGTACCCGATCGAGTTCAGCATGCGGAACACGTCCTCCCAGCGGATTTCGCCGCGCCCCGCGGACACGAAGTCCCAGCCGCGCCGCCAGTCCCCCCATGGCAGGTGCGAGCCGAGGCGGCCGTTGCGGCCGTCGAGCCGCTTGCGGGCCTCCTTGCAGTCCACGTGGTATATGCGGTCGCGGTACTCGGCCAGGAACGCGACCGGATCGAGGTCCTGCCAGACGAAGTGGCTGGGATCGAAGTTCAGCCCGAAGGCCTCACGGTGATCCACCGCCTCCAGCGCCCGGGCGGTGGTCCAGAAGTCATAGGCGATCTCGCTTGGGTGGACCTCGTGGGCGAAGCGCACGCCTTCGGCGTCGAACACGTCGAGAATCGGGTTCCACCGGCGCGCGAAGTCCGCGTAGCCTTCGTCGATCATCGCCGCGGGTACCGGCGGGAACATGGCGACCGTGTACCAGATAGAGGAGCCGGTGAATCCGACCACCGTGTCCACGCCGAACGCGGCGGCGGCCCGCGCCGTGTCCGCCATCTCGGCGGCGGCGCGGCGGCGGACCTCCTCCGGCTCACCGGAACCCCAGATGCGGGCGGGCAGGATGGCCTGGTGCCGTGCGTCGATCGGATGATCGCACACCGCCTGCCCGACCAGATGGTTCGAGATGGCCCAGCAACGCAGGTCGTACTTGGCCAGCAGTTCGCGCCGTCCGGCCAGGTAACCGTCCTCGCCCAGCGCGCGGTCAACCTCGAAGTGGTCCCCCCAGCAGGCGAGTTCGAGGCCGTCGTAGCCCCACTGCCGCGCCAGCCCGCAGACCTCCTCCAGCGGCAGGTCCGCCCACTGGCCGGTGAACAAAGTGAAAGGCCGGGACATTGTTAGCTCCTTTCTGGGACCGCCACCCAGCTTCCGTCCTGCGCGGCGCTCTTCTCGACAGACGAAAGAACGCATTGGACACCCAACCCGTCCTGGAACGACGGCGCCGGATCGGTGCCGTCCGCGATGGCACACACCAGATCGCGGACCTCGTGGACGAACGTGGCATCCCAGCCCAGCACGTGCCCGGGCGGCCACCACGCGGACAGGTACGGATGATCCGGCTCGGTGACGAGGATGCGGCGGAAGCCGGCTGTGGCCGGGTCGTCATCACGGGAGAAGAACCACAGCTCGTTCGGTCGTTCAAGGTCGAAAACCAGGCTGCCACGGTCACCGTTCAGCTCGATGCGCAGCTGGTTCTTGCGGCCGGTGGCGAAGCGGGTCGCCTCGAACGAGGCCAGCGCGCCGTTCCCCAGCCGGGCCAGGAACAGCGCCGCGTCGTCCACGGTTACCGGGCCGGCGCCCGGGCCATCGGGCAGCGGGCGCTCGTCGGTGAAGGTGGCCATGGCGGCCGACACGCCGGTGATCCGGTCTCCGGTCAGGTAATGGACCAGGTCGACGATGTGGGCGCCCAGGTCGCCGAGCGCGCCGGAGCCGGCGCGCTCCCGCCGCAGCCGCCAGGTGAGCGGGAACGACGGGTCGACCAGCCAGTCCTGCAGATACGTCGCCCTGACATGACGGATCTGCCCGACCCGTCCGTCGGTCACCAGCTTCCGCGCGAAGGCTATCGCCGGGACCCGGCGGTAGTTGAAGCCGGTCATGGCCCGGACGCCATGCGCCGCGGCCCGCGCCGCGACCTCCGCCATGGCCGATGCCTCTGTCAGCGTGTTGGCCAGCGGCTTCTCGCACAGCACATGCTTGCCGGCCTCCAGTGCGGCGATGGCGATTTCGGCGTGCAGGTCGCCCGGCGTGCAGATGTCCACGAGCTGTATATCGTCTCGCTTGATCAGCTCGCGCCAGTCCGTCTCCGCGCCAGTCCATCCGTAGCGAGCGGCCGCCTCCTCGACCGCTGCCGCCGACCGGCCGCACAGCGCGACCATGGCCGGCCGCAGCGGCAGGTCGAACACGCGCGGCGCGGTGCGCCACGCGTGCGAGTGGGCCGCGCCCATGAACGCGTACCCCACCAGCCCGACACCAAGGGCAGGCTTGTCCGGCATCTCAGTGACCCTTCGTCAGATGGTCCGGGCCGCCGCATCCCAGCTGGGCTCCAGCGGCTCGGGCTGAGTGAAATCACTCCGCACCGGCTCGAACGCCTGGCTGGAGATCGATCGCGCGATGGCCTCCATGGTCTCGAGAACGTGCAGCCCGATCTCGCCCGACGCGCGAAGCGGGCCGCCGCCCCGCACGGCACGCGCCATGTCCAGGACACCGAGACCGCGCCCGTCGGTGGCGCCCACAGCGGGCACGACGGTCCAGTCGCCGGCGCCCGTGGCCCGGATACGGATGTCTCCGTCGAATCGGTTGGGATCCGGCAGCGCGATCGTGGCTTCGGTCCCGGTGATCTCGACGAACCCGTACCGCCGAAGCGGAGAGTCGAAGCTGAGCACCAGCGTCGCAGCTGGGCCGCGCGTGTATTCCAGCAACGCGGATATATGGGTGAACACGTCAACCCCGAACACCGTACCGGCGCGCGGCCCGCTGCCGATGGTCCGCGTCTCGTGGGCGCGGCGGCCCACTGCCGCCACCGAGCAAGCCGGGCCCAGGACCGCGGCCAGCGTGGACAGATAGTACGGCCCCATGTCGAACAGCGGGCCCGCCCCGTCCTGGAACAGGAACTCGGGGTCGGGGTGCCAGCTTTCCGGGCCGGGATTCTGCAGCAGCGCCAGCGCCGCCTGCGGCACGCCGATGGCGCCCTCGGCGATCAGCCGCCGCGCGGTCTGGAGCCCGGCGCCGAGCACGGTGTCGGGCGCGCAGCCAACCCGGACGCCCATCCGGTCCGCCTCGGCCATCAGCCGCTGACCGCTGGCCACGTCAAGGGCGAGCGGCTTCTCAGTCCACACGTGCTTGCCGGCCGCCACCGCCGCCATGCTCACCGCGAAGTGCGCCGCGGGGATCGTGAGGTTGACCACGAGTTCCGCGTCCGGGCACGCCAGCGCCTGATCGGTGGTTCCCGCCCGCGGCACCCCGTACGCCGCGGCTTGCTTCTCGGCGCGCTCGACGTCCAGGTCCGCGCAGAACACCACCCGCAGATCACCGAACGACGTCAGGTTCCTCAGATACTCATCGCTGATCGTGCCGCACCCGACGACGGCCACACCGACCGGCCCGGCCTCGACCATCACCGGGCCAGGCCCTGGCGGACCAGCCAGTCGAGGCTTTCCCTGACCGCGGTCAGCATGTCGGTCGCGCAGCGGTCCAGTTCGACCACGTGCCATCGCACGGATGGATTGGCGGCGAGGATGTCGGCCACCGGCATGCTCCCGGCTCCGACCGCGGTCATCTCGTCGTCCCGGCTGGTCGCCGGTCCGTCCTTGACGTGCAGGTAGCGGACGCGCTCCCCGAGTCGGCGCAGCAGATCGGGAACGGCGGCCGGCCCCCGAAGCCCGACCGCCGCGCTTCGGAGCCCGACCGCCGCCCAGTACGTGTCGACTTCGAGCAAGACCTCGTCGTCGAGGTGATCGGCGAGCACCTCCAGCGCGGGCCGGTCGCCGATCGTCGAGGAAAGCTCGAAGTCGTGGTTGTGATACCCGACGCGCAGGCCCGCGTCGGCGAGCCGGCGCGACGCCTCGTTCAGCTCCCGCGCGACATCCCGTACGCCGTCCAGATCGGCGAACCTCTCCGTCGGCAGGATCGGGACGATGATCGTGTCCGCGCCGAGCGTCCGGGCCGCGCTCACCACCGCCTCGGCTTGGTCGCCGGCCGGGTTGGCGTGCACGCTGCACACGTCCAGGCCGGCCGCGCCCAGGTCGGCGTGCAGCCCCTCGGGGTCGTTGAGGATGTTGAACGGCTCCACCGCGCCGTAGCCGAACGCGGCCAGCTGGGCCAGCACCCCCTTCCGGTCAGTAATCATCTGCTCTCTGACGGAGTAAAGCTGCACGGCAGGAGGCGTGGCGATCAACGTTCTCAGGCTCCTACGTCCGGGGGATCCGGGGGTCGCCCCCCGGGCCAGCACTGTCGAAAGGCGTGCGCTATTGACTAGGCTAATCCATCGAGAACTTTTCGAAAAGGAGCTGCCGTGGCCGCCCAGACTCGGCGCAACACCCTGGTCGACATCGCGGCCGAGGCCGGGGTGTCGGTATCCGCGGTGTCCAAGGTCCTCAACGGGCGGACCGACGTCGCCGCCGACACCAGGACGCGCATCGCCGGACTGCTGCGGCAGCACGGATACCGGGTCGCCTCGCGCCTCGGCTTCGGTGTCGTGGACCTGCTGATCGGGAGCCTGTACAGCCCGTGGGCGGAAGAACTGCTCCGGGGAACGGTCGAGGCGGCCAACGAGGCCGAGACCAGCGTGGTCGTCACGACCGTGCATTCAGCCGGCGAATTCACCGGCTGGCTCGACCAGGCAACGGCCCGTGGCACGGCCGGCGCCTTGTGCGTCCTGCACCTGCCGGGCAGCCGCGAACTGCAGCGGCTCGCCGCGGCCCGCATCCCGCTGGTGGTCATCGACCCGCCCACCGAACCTGGCGACGACATCCGCTCGGTGGGCACCACGAACTGGCAGGGCGCCATGACGGCCACCCGTCATCTCATCGAGCTGGGGCATCGCCGCATCGCGATCATTTCCGGCCCGGCCGGCCTGTGGGCGAGCCGGGCCCGGCTGGACGGCTACCGCGCGGCCATGCAGGCCGCCGGGCTCGTCCCCGACGAGACGCTGATCCGCCGGGAAGCGTTCACGGTGGCCGCGGGCCGCTCACAGACTCGTGAGCTGCTGTCCTTGCCGCAGCCGCCCACCGCCGTCGTGGCCGGGAACGACAGCCAGGCCTTCGGCGTCCTCCAGGCGGTGAGAGAGCACGGCCTGCGGGTGCCGGACGACCTGAGCGTGGTGGGCTTCGACGACGTACCGGTGGCTTCGTGGGCGGCCCCGCCGCTGACCACGGTCCGCCAGCCCCTGGCCGCCATGGCGGCGACCGCGCTGCGCATGCTCCGCTCCGACCCGGCCACCGCCGCCGGCGAACCCCGCCACATCGAACTAGCCACCATGCTGATAGTCCGCGAAAGCACCGCCCCGCCCCCCACCTGACCCCGCCCCCCTAACCCCCCTAACCCACCCCACCCCCGTTCCCGCTCTGTCTCTGGTTTCCGCTCTGTCCCTGGTTCCCGCTCTGTCCCTGGTTCCCGCCTGGCGCCCCGTTCCCGCCCGACCTGACCCGCGGCTCGGCGTCCGACATTTCACGACTTGCGCTATTTGCCCGTTCTGGAATTACGGTGGATGCGGATTAAGGCGGAACATCCGTGCTACGCGGAAATCTAGTGTACGAATACGGCCAATTAATTTCCGCGTAGCACGTAATTTCCGCGCTATATCGAGATGTAGGCAAAGGTCCAGGCTGACCTGCGCCGAGCCGATGGCGCCAGTGGCGCGCCGAGGATCTTCAAACCCTATGCGGACCGCGAGTGTACTGGACGGCGCAGAACATTGGAGCCTTGTGGAAGAAAAGGCGTCGCCGCTTTCCAGCGACGATCGCATGTCCGTCATATCGCAAACGCGCGCTATTCAAAAACGCGCACAGGCGCT
Organism: Streptosporangiaceae bacterium; assembly: GCA_019245115.1. Classification (GTDB taxonomy): domain Bacteria; phylum Actinomycetota; class Actinomycetes; order Streptosporangiales; family Streptosporangiaceae; genus JAFARZ01. The sequence continues at coordinate 23,767 of JAFARZ010000069.1, forward strand.
AAACCTGCCGGACCAACTCCGGTAATAAGGCTTTCTTCCGTGCCAGTCCGCAGAGGGAACTGTGGTAGACCTCGTCGTGCCGGACGCGGCCGCGTATCGGCGGACGCCAGTCGGGCATGGAGACCAGCCCGGGTTCGAGCAGTTCCCAGTCCCCGAACCAGGCGAGGATCTCCTCGTCTTCGCGCCAGCGTCCGCTGCCGAGGTGGCCGGCCAGGAGCCGCTCGCCCTCGATGGTGGCGGCCCGCAGCTCAGCGGCTTCCGGGCCGGGCATGCGGAAGCTGGAGATGGCCAGGTAGCTGCCCGGCGGCATGGCGTCGCGCAGTTGCGTCGCGATCCAGCCCGGGTTTTCGTGATCCTCGATGTGATGCAGGATCGCGAACAACAGCAAGCCGACCGGGCGATCGAAGTCGATCAGTGCTCTGACGCCGGGATCGGCCAGGATCCCGGCGGGATCGCGGACGTCGGCGAGGACGATTTCGGTGGTCCGCGCGTCGGCCAGCAGCGCTTTGCTGTGCGTGAAAACTACAGGATCGTTGTCGACGTGGACGACGTGAACCGTCGGGTCGAGGTCGTGCGCGACCTCGCTCACGTTGCCTTGGGTGGGGAGCCCGGAACCGATGTCCAGGAACTGGCTGATGCCCACGTCGCCCACCAGGTGGCGGACCACCCGGCGGAGGAAGGCCCGGTTGCCCTTCGCCCACAGTGGCGCACGGGGCGCCTGCTGGAGGATTTTCGCCACGAATTCCCGGTCAGCTGCGAAATTGTCCTTCCCGCCCAGTAGTGCGTCGTAGACGCGGGCGATGTTCGGCTTGCTCACGTCGATGTCCGCGAACATGTGCCGGGTGCCTCGTGGAGTCTCTCCGGTCATGGCCTCCACTCCGTGATCCGGGATTACCTGTCCGTAACACTAGCCTTTGCTCCGGCGCTGTGTTTCCCTCCGCGCCAAGGCCTCGCTGCGCTCGGCTCGGTCTGAGACCCTCACGATCGGTGAGATGCTTGGGCCATGCCCGATGCGACGGAATTCGATGCGTGGCACGGTGATGTGGCCAGCTCTTCGCTGGTTAACTCGCTCTTTCAGCGGGCACTGGGCCTGCCGCCCGGTTTCGACTCCAACAGCTTGCTGACCTGGTCCGGCATATCCGAGGTAGCGGCGGCGCTGCGGCTTTCCGCCGGGCAGACGCTCGTCGACCTGGCCTGCGGACGGGGCGCGTACGGCATGGAGGTGGCCCGCAGGACGGGGGCGCGGCTGGCCGGGTTCGACTTCGCGCCGTCCGCGGTCGCCATCGCCTTGCGCAACGCGGTGTCACGCGACCTGGCGGGCCGTGCATGGTTCGGCGTCGATGACTACACCGCGGTTGCCATGCGTGACCACTGCGCCGACGCGGTCATGTGCATCGATGCGGTCCAGTTCAGTGAGCCGCCGCTGGCGGCCCTGCGCGAGTTCCGCCGGATCCTGGTCGCCGGGGGACGGCTGGCCGTCACGGCCTGGGAGCCGATCGAGCCCGTCGACGACCGTCTGCCGGAACGGATGCGGCGCATGAATCTATCGCGTGACCTGCGCGAAGCCGGTTTCTCCCACGTCGAGGTGACGGAGAAGCCGGACTGGTACGCCGCCGAGCGCACGCTGTGGGAGTCCGCTCTGGAAGCTGAGAACGCAGACGGCGACCCGGCCCTCGTCTCCCTGCAGAAGGAGGGCGCCCGAGCGCTCGAAACCTTCGCCGTCAAACGCCGCGTCCTGGCCACCGCCACCGCATGATCTCGCTCGCCGGGACTTGGTGGCGGACCCACAAAACAGTCGGCCGCGCTTGTGGAGGGCCACGGGGAGCGCGGCCTCACGCTTGACGCCACGACTTGTCGCGCGTGATGGTGTTTGTCAGATTTGGTTCGATGCGGAACCTGGAGTGTGCCATGACCGCCATCAACTCCACCGGCCGTCGCAAGTCCACCTGGCTGATCCGTCTCGGACTGCTGGCTGGCACCGCACTGGTCATCACAGCGGCTGGCGTTACCGCTGCTACGGCTAACGAGAGCTGGCCGGCCGCCGTCGCTGCCTCGAACGGGTTCGGCGGTCACGGCTGGGTGGCCACCTGGGCCGCGAGCCCACAGGTGGGCACGCCGGGCACGCTCGCCGCGACGGGCTTCGATAACCAGACGGTCCGCAACATCGTCTTCACCAGCGTCGGCGGCGACGCGGTCCGGCTGGAGCTGACGAACGTCTTCGGCACCTCGCCGCTGCAAGTTGGCCACGTCACGGTGGCCGAGGCCGGCCAGGGGGCAGCCATCTTGCCGGGAACGATCCACCAGGTGACCTTCGGCGGAAGCGCGTCGCCGACGATCCCGCCCGGCATGCAGGTTCTCAGCGATCCGGTGGCCATGCGCGTGGGCGCACTCCAGGATCTCGCGGTGAGCGTGTACCTACCTGGTCAGACCGGACCGGCGACCAACCATTCCGATGCCCAGCAGGTCAACTGGGTGTCCACGGCCGGTGACCACGCCGCCGACCAGGGGGCGGACGCGTTCACCACCCAGACCCAGTCGTGGTACTACGTCAGCGACGTGATCGTCCGATCGTCGGCCGCCCGCGGGACCGTTGTGGCGTTCGGCGACTCGATCACCGACGGGTTCCAGTCGACCGTCGGCGCCAATGCCCGCTGGCCCAATGACCTGGCCCGCCGGCTGGACGCCCAATCCGGGCCAGCAGAGCCCGGCCGCGGCCGCACGCTGGCGGTCGCCGACGAAGGCATCAGCGGCAACCGCGTCCTGACCAGCGATCTGTGCTGCGGCGTGGCCGCCGGAGACCGCTTCGAGCGGGACGCCCTGAACCAGCCCGGCGTCCGGGACATCATCCTCTTGGAGGGCATCAACGACTTCGGGTTCAGCGCCGTCCCGCCCAACCCGCTCATCAACCCGGTCACCGACGTCAGCGCGGCCCAGGTCATCGCCGGGTACAAGCAGCTCATCGCCCAAGCGCACGCCCGTGGCCTGCGGATATTCGGCGCGACCCTGCTGCCGTTCCAGGGAGCGGGGTACTACACGACGGCTGGGGAGGCCAAGCGGGAGGCGGTCAACGCGTGGATCCGCACCAGCCGCGCGTTCGACGGCGTCATCGACTTCGACAAGCTGATGCGCGACCCCGCCAGCCCGTTGATGATGAACCCCGCGTACGACTCCGGCGATCACCTGCACCCCAATGATGCCGGCTACCAGGTCATGGCCAACGCGATCAGCCTGAGGATGCTGCTGGAAGGCACCGGGATATGAACCGCTTCGAGCAAGCCGTATACGAGTGCATGACCCCGGCCGCGAAGCTACTGGACCAGACGACCAAACCGCTGCACCGGGCCATGTTGCTCAACTTCTGCCGGCATGTGCACCTGGAGGGGTCCGGGCAGTTCGACAAGATCGTGGCGCCCGACATGATGGTGGATCACCCGGTGTACCGGATCACCTGGGGCGCCAGTCCGGCCGTCATCGAAGGCAAGGATGGCGTGCTCGCCTTCTACAACAGCGTCGGGGAAGCCGTGTTGTGGAACTCCGACGACTGGCTGGCCGTGGGCGACTGGGGCATCGCCGACGAGCTGACCTTCCACCAGCTGGCTCTCGGCTCGGTATTGAGGCCCCTCGGCTACGACGTTTCCGATCCCGGCGCCCTGTACCACGTGTCGAGCCGTCAGGCGTTCATCTGGCCCTACGACGAGCGCGCCCGGCTGGCCGGCGAGAACCTGTACGAGGACAAGACCAGCCTGCGCATCGAGGAGGTCGACCCGGCCGAGGGCACCACACCCGCCCGGGTCAGTGACATCCACCAAGAACTGCTTGCCACCCTCGAGAAAGAGCATGGCGACCAGTACTGGCTGCTTAAGTAACCTTTCAACGAACGGCGGTGGTTCCACCCCCCACCACCCCGACCACGTCTTCGGCGGAAAAGACCTTAGCCGAAAAGCGCCCCTCGGCAGCGCCGCTGCGACTGGCTCGCAAAGTAGCCGGGGGCAGAAAGGCTGACCTACTACCCTAGCCTGCATGCGGAAGCTGATCGTCAGTAACTTCCTGACGCTGGACGGTTACTATGAGTCGGCCGACAAGACGTTTGGCCGGTTCTTCGACTACTTCCACGAGGATTACGGGGCGAACGAGGCGTTCGACGAGTACAACACCGAGCTGCTGCGTGGCGCCAGCGCGCTGATCCTTAGCGGTCGTACGTCGTTCCTGGCCAATAAGGACTACTGGGTGTCCTATCCGGCCACCCCGGACGGTACCGCGATCCGGCGCGAGTTCGCAGAACTCATCCGCGACACAGAGAAGTACGTCGTCTCCGACACCATCGGCCCGGAGGATCTGACGCCGTGGCAGGACACCACGCACATCATCCGCGGCAAGGATCTCTATGCGGAGATCGCCGCGCTCAAGGCGCAGCCCGGACGCCCCATGCTGCTTCAGTTGAGCCGGCAGCTCTGGAACGACCTGCTCGTCCACGACTTGGTGGATGAGCTTCACCTGACCATCTTCCCGGTGATCGCGGGAGAGGGGATTCCGCTGTTCACAGGCCGCCCGCCGGTCTCGCTCAAGCTGCTGTCCACCCGAACCTGGGCAGGCTCAGGCAACATTCTCGCGATCTACCAGCCGATCCTCCGCAGCCTTACCAGATAACCGCGTAGAGGTTGAGTGGCAGTGCCCGGTGGACTCGCGAGCAGAAAAGCCTAGCCCCGGCCCTGAATTGTCCCTTTATTGCCTCGGATAAATTAAGAACATTCGAGATACATGCGGATATAAGGCGGCGCGGCGATTAGCGCGGAAAATCCGTGCTGGACGGAAGATTATGCGCCGTATTCGTACACCGGACTTCCGCGCAGCACCGATTTTCCGCCTTACCAGCATCCCCGTTCGGATGTGCCGGCATACTGCTCAACTCGGACAGTGATCCGGGGTGGCCAGGCGCTGGACCAGCAGAGCTGGACGATCCCCCAGCCCGTCACCGGCCGTTCTACCCTGCCGGAGCGGCTCGGGCGTTACGGTGTCGTTATGTCCGAGGAGGATGGAGTGCCTGGGACGGGTTTAGTGCTGGCGGCGGTGGACGTCCGCGGGCCGCTGCGGTGGCGGTGGCTGCTGAGCGACGCGGAAACCGGTGCGCCGCTGGCCGATCACCTGGTGGAGCTGGATCCCGGGCTCGGCCGAGGTCGCGCGGTTCGCCGACCTGTACGGGTACGCGCGGGAGCACGCGGCGCACGACCGAAGGCGTCCGGCTCGGCGAGCTGATAACCGCGCTGGAGCCGGATGCCCAGGTTGCCGAGGAAGCCCTGGCTCAGATACTTCGTGATGCCGCAGCAGAGCCGCCACCGCCGGATCAGCCAGCCGGTACCGGATAACCCGCCCGTCCCGCTCCGCCGACACGATCGCGGCCACGCGCAGGTACCGCAACGTCTGCGACACCGTCGTGTCGTTCACTCCCGTCGCGGCGGCGAGGTCGGACACACTGATCGGCCCGGCGGCGTGAATGCACGTCAGGACCATCAGCCGGGTGGGGTCGCCAAGCACCGCGAACCGCTGGGCACGCGACGCGATATCCTCAGGACTGCCAAGCGCCTCGATGGCCTGGCAGACCCGTTCCCCATCGATGACACGGTGATCGGATCGTTCCGCGGGCAGCAGATGCACGTCTCAAAGTGTGGCACAACCGCCGTTCCATATATCTGATTATCTAATCAGTTGGCTCACTAGCGACTCACGCACACATTGACGGCACGTTCATTGACTCCGCTCGGGGCGGAGCGAGAGGCTGGGCGGTGTTCGCTCGTGTGCGATCCTGAGTGGGGGTCAACGATGAGGTTGGTTGCTGGCACGATCGTCGTCATAGCCGGTCTGGCCCTGGCGGTCCCGGGAGCGGGAGCGGGAGCGGCCGCGGCCGCGGCGAGCAGGCAGACCGCACAGACAACAGCACCCGGCGCCCCCGGCGCCGCGTCCTACTTCGACCTGGCTCGTAAAGATTGCCTCGGCACCGCGGCCGACCGCAATTCCAAGGTCTGGTACACCGTCGCGGACGGCGTGCTGTCCGACGTGTACGAGCCCACGATCGACAACACCGACGTGAGCACGCTCCAGTACATCGTGACCGACGGGTCGACGTTCACCGACATGCAGACCCGCGACATGACCTACACGGTGGCCGCCGACCCGTCCGGCATGGCCTGCACGGTGACGTCAAAGGACACGAAACACGGCTTCGACCTGGTCACCACGTACATCACCGACCCGGCGCACGACACCGTCCTCATGCACACAAAGCTCGAAACCACCGACCCGGGCCTTCACCTGTACGCGCGGCTCGACGCCCACGCCAACGGCAACGGCGGCGGCGGCAGCCAGAACGCCGGCGCCAACTCCGGCACAATAAACAACAGCATCCCGGTCGTCTTCAGCACCAACACCACAACCGACGCCGTCAACCGGACCTACGCGGTCCCGACCTACATGGCCCTGGCCGCCAGCCCCGCCCCGCAGGCGGCCAGCGTCGGTTACGCCGGCACGGCCAGCGACGGCCTCACCCAGCTTGACATGACCCACGCCCTCACGCCGCCATACCAGAACGCACCCGACGGCCACATCGTGGCCACCGAGGAAGTCGGCCCAGCAGTCACGCTCGCCCTCGGCTTCGGCCGCACGCAGGCGCAGTCCCTGGCCACCGCCGCCGCTTCCCTGCGAAACCAGTTCGACCAGGTACAGAAGCAATACCAAAAAGGCTGGGCCAGATATGACAACAGCCTCCAGCCACCCAAGACACAGCGCGACCATTACTACCTGTCCGCGAATGTGCTGAAGGCAAGCGAGGACAAGACATTCCCGGGCGCGATCGTCGCATCGCTGGCCAGCCCGTGGGGCCAGTCGGTCCCGGCAGGCACCACACAGAACAACGAGCCCGCCTACTTCGGCTCCTACCGCGAGGTTTTCGCCCGCGACCTGTACGAGGCGTTCACCGGCCTGCTGGCCGACGGTGACATGACGACCGCGAGAAACGCCACCTTGTTCCTGTTCGGCCGCCAGCAACTACCCGATGGCTCGATGCCGCGCAACTCGTTGCTGAACGGCAAACCTGCCCCGGACACCGGCGGCACCCAGCTTGATGAGGCCGCGTACCCGATCCTGATGGCGTACCAAGCCGGCCTGGCAAACGACAAGACTCTTTACGAGAACCACATCCGCCCCGCCGCGGACTTCCTGGTGTCGCACGGCCCGTCGTTCGGCGTGGAGCGCTGGGAGGAGCAGAGCGGCTACTCTCCCTCCACGATCGCCGCCGAGATCGCCGGCCTGACCGCCGCGGCGGCTATCGCCAAGGACCACGGCGACACCGAACACGCCAACCTCTACCAGGCCACCGCCGACGACTTCCAGCGCAACATCAAGAACTGGACGGTCACCACGACCGGCCCGGACGGGAACCGGTACTTCATCCGGCTGTCCAAGACCGGCGACCCGAACGCCGCGATCAGCTACAGCCTCGGCAACGGCGGGCCAACCGTGGATCAGCGGGCCGTCATCGACGGC
>JAFARZ010000174.1 GCA_019245115.1 Streptosporangiaceae bacterium
TCTCATCGGCATGAGCGCACACTCGGCCGCTCACGCCGCGCGAGCCGGATGCGGACCGCAACTCTGTCCATAGCGACCGAAGACGGGACTCGCACACCGGAGAAACATGAATGCCCAGGTCAGAGACTCTGGCGCGTGCTCGGTGGACCTAACGTGTCAGCGTAAGAACCAGACCCTCTTAGTTGAGGGACCTGAGGTCATGATCCGTCCGGTCGGTACTCGCCCGCAAAGTATGCGTGGTTGCTTCTCCGCCGACCAGCTACAAGCCATGATCGATCTCTACAAGTCTGGTGCCACCGCCGAGCAGCTAGCCCACACCTACGGCTTCAGCATACGCAGCATCAAACGGTTGCTACAGCAACACGGCGTACGCCGCGAACACCGTACTAACACATGATCAGCTAGATGAGGGTGTCGTGCTGGCAGGAGCCGGTTGTGCGGCTGGTATGTCCGCCCGTCCTGTGACGGGCTCAAGCTTGTTCGTACGTGTCGTGGATACTGATGACGTGGTGCTGGACTGCGCTATGGGCGGACACGTGGGTGCGATTCCCACCGTCTCCCTGTGCGTGAACTCGCTCGGATACTCGGGGCAGGTGTGGTCGCGGTCGTCGCGACGTTCACCCAGGCCGTCTTCGCGGAGCAGGTTGCCGTTGGTGGACCGGCAACGCCGCGCTACGTCTTCCTGCTTCGGGGCCACAGCCACCCTGATCGGTGCCGTCGCGGTCAACATGGCGACCGGCCATGCCGGATCACGAGCAGTCGGAGACGTGCCCGAGAAAGATAAGGCCGCCCGTAGCGGAGTTCAGCACCACGGGATCATCAAATACGTTTAAATACGTCGCGTTATGAGTCTCGCTGTCAATCACGCCCCATCACCCCAATGACCTTCTTGTAAATCCTATTAAGGTCCTTGGCTAGTACTCTGCGGTCGAACATCTCACAGGCGTGATCAATCGGCTTGAAGATCGCTTGAATGCACGCGCGCACTAGCGGGATAAAGCTTTCCGGTTCTGCCTCGTGCTGGGTGCCGGAAATACCCAACGGCGATGGCCTCTGACCTCGGTAGCCCCCAGGAGCGACCAGAACTCAGAGTGCGCCGACCCAGAGAGCACGCTGTACACACCGTTGTCGCCGACGATTAGGGCCGCAAGCTTCTTGATCTGCTCTATCTTCTGGCCCTCATAGCCAATGACAACACCGTGCTTATTTGGGAGCGGATTCAAGCCAAGCAAGGCCGCGTCAGCTTCAACATCGGCTGGCGGCATTCCGTAGTCGGACAGCGGGCCACCAGGCTGCACCTCGTTGTAGGTGTGCTCCAGTTGACGAGCCATATGGAGACGCAGGATGTAATACCTGCCGATACGCGCCCGCCCATCCACTGCGGGGTCTAACAGCCACGCCACCTGAGCAGCAGCCTCCACCGCTACTCGAACTTCGGCGCTTGGTGCCCATGTACGGAAGGGCGGCACCAGCAACCAGGCAGTAGCGCGGGCGTGTTCAAGGACCGCGACGTACAGCAACTCGCTGGCCTTCCACACCACCTCCAACGGGGCCTGGCCCCAAAGTGTCACGCCATCACCGCAGGTAAGCGTAGCGATGAACGCTATCTCCCGCCGTGCAAGCGACGAGCCGAAAGCAGGCCGCCACGCATCGACACTGCGCTGCGCGATGTCCCCCGTGACCTCGATGAGCAGCTTGTGCATGGCCTGAACCGTAGGAAACGCTGCGGATGACACCGTGCCATCATCCTTCAGCCCGCCAACCCGTCCACGAGCGAGGTAGCCAGTCCAGAACCGCCGCGCCGCCTTATGGCGGTCGGTCCTGACTTGTACCGGATTTGTACCCGGGCGCCAGCCCACACGGGTGGGCTCGTAAGGCATTCCGCGCGCCGAGCCGTCCGTCGGGCGACCCGCAGAGGCTAGCTAGGACGGCTAGGGCCGACGAAGTCGGTTTGAACGAGTCAAGTTCGTTCCGTAGGAATGGTGTTGGTCAGGCAGCGAATCCGGCCTCCTGGGTGAGTTGGTCAAGCGCCTGTTGGTAGGCGCGGGCGGCGTCGCGCAACCGGGTTGGTCGGGGTGGATCGGGGTCGGTGAGCTGGGCCAGGCCGGGACGCAGCAGCCGGGTCTGGATGTGGTTGAGCAGCATGGCGTGGTGCAGGCCGGTGTTGGTGACCCGGTAGCGGTGGCTGGCGGGGATACGGGTGATCAGCCCGTGGGTGCGTAATCGCCGCAGGTCGTAGGTCATCTGCCCGGCGGTGATCTCGGGTTTGCCGAGCAAGCCGGCGAGCAGGGCGCGCAGGGCGCGGTTGAGGAATCCGTTCGGGAGTAGCCGGAAAACCAGCAGGGCCTGCAGCAGGGCGTGGGCTCGGGCATCGCCGAGGCGCAGCCCGGCGATGCGGTGCCCGTCGGCGGTGATGATCGGGTGGTGTACGGCGGTGAAGGCGTCCGCGGCGCGGATCGGGTTGTGGCTGAGTCGTTGGACGCCCAGCAGGCGCCGGTTGGCGGAGAAGCCGACCTCCCGCAGCGCGGGCAGGTTGGTCAGCCGTTTCCCGATCCCGAAGTCGCGGGTGTCGTTGATCGTGGTCTCGGTGCGCAGCGCCCTGCCTTCCTTGTGATACTGCTTGATCGCGGTGTGCTTGTAGTCGATATACAGGCTCGGAGTGACGCCTTCGGTAATAACCCGGGTGCGGAACCGGCCCGGAGTGCACCGTGGTCCTTTGGTCATCAGCCGGCGGCCGAAGACCAGCCCGATCCGGTCGGGACGTCCGGCGTCGAGGTTGTCGCGAATGACGTGTTCGAAAAACACCCGCCCCGACACCGGCTTGTCGAGCACCTGGGTCAGGGAGAACTCGGCCTGCAGGATCGAGATGTCATAGCGGTAGCCGGCTTCGCGGTCGGCAGGGGTGAACGGGTGCGGCAGGATCGCCAGCCACTTGCGCAACAGCCCGTCGATCTGTCCCGGGCCCAACCGGTCACAGATCGCCTGCAGCGCGGCGGGATCCTCAATGGTGGCGAAGCCGTTGTCCAGCGCAGTGAAGGCGATCCCGGCCTTGGTGGCTTGACGCTTGGCCCACTCGTGACCATTGACACACAGCTTGGCGTTGTAGGGGAAATAGGAGCAGAACTTCAGGAAAAACGGACCGAACTCGGCGTCCACTGCATACACGTAGAAGTGGTTGACCACACCAGTGGTCTTCACGATCCACGGGTAGGAATCACCGTGAGCGTCGCGGCGCCGCTCGGTGCGAAACAGCGCGGTCTTCTCCTGCGCCCGCCCGATGAACAGCACTCCCTCCTCCCGGTCAAAGCCGGCCAGGTGCTGATGCATGACCTCGTCCTTACGCTGTCCCTTCACGAAGTCCACCCACGGAACCTGCTGATCGCGAGCGAAGCGGCGCATCGCCGCGCTGAACCCGTCGGTGATCTTCCCCAGCGGCGCGGTGGACGCGATTGGCAACCCCAACTGGCGCTGCACATAGCCCAGCAAACCCGCCGCGAACTGCAACTTCGAGACATAAACATTGCAATACATCCGGTCGACGCACGCCACCTCGAACACCACATGATCGGCGAGGACATCAGCGACGGTGCGCGGTAGCGTCATGGCTGGCTCCGGTCAGGCGGGCGGCTCAAGAAGCCAACCACCGCAACCGAGCGGTACCAACACGGACCCAGCAAGGCACCGTCACACCATCTGACCGGAGCCCCAAGACCAACCCGACCACGACATGTCTCGTCGGGCTGGGGTGAAACCCCGTTAGTACTACAGGGACAGATCGTTTCGCGACCTGCAGCGATGCGCGACGGATCGACCTCCTGGCGCGACTGTGATCAGTACGTTTCGCCCCGATGAAGTTGATCTAGCCCTAGCCGTCCTAGCCGTCCTAGCCGTCCTAGCCGTCCTAGAGGCCGTGCATCTTCTTAGCTATCCGCCACACAAGCCCAGCGTTGTCGTAGCCCCAGCCGAAGGTCCTGTCGTGCTCGTCCTCCACCTGCGCTTCCGCGGCCGCCTGTGCCCGTTCGTGGCTGTCGCCGTTCGACCTGTGCTTTCGGTAGGCTAAGCGACCACGGGCTTCGACTACTGGTACCGACATGCACCATGCCGCGGCACCCATGGTCGTCTTCACTTCCTCGATCACCTTCTTGTGCATAGGAGCGTCGCTTTCCATAAACTTGTCGTGCTCGTCCATACGACGACCCATGGGTTTCGCCTTTCCCACCATGGACAGTATTCGTTCGACTGAACCCGAGCCAAACGTCTACGTCCAGACGCCGAACGGCTACTGATCAGGTATCGAATGGACTACCGTGACCTGCGCCGAGCCCGGCACGCCGACGTGGGTGCCCCCGGTGGGGACTCGAACCCACACTGTGACCCTTAAGAGGAACGGTGCCGCCAGGTGATCATGGCCCTGACCTGCGCTCGGACGCGCCTACCCTGCGCGTCCAAGGCAGCGATCCGCGGGGTGACGTCACGACCGCGCACGTCGTGCGCTGCGCACCACATCGTCCAGTACTACAACGGTGCGCTGTCCAGTCTTACATTCCCGCCAGTACGGACGGCGATGCGACGAGTCCTCCCGAAGCTGATCAGCTTTGCCCATCAAGTCCCACAGGAACTGCTGCCCAGCTGTCATCGACGGGCGTGGCGCCGAGGTTCCCCTTCTCCATGGATCATCACCAAAAAGACGACTGAGAGAATTGTGATCTTGCGGAACTCGCTAAGCGGGCCACCCTCATAGCCGCGAACGAATGCGTGATCGAACAGCAGCTCACAGCGATCATCCCAGTCCTTCAGCTCACGCCGATCAAGCAGCTTCGCTGCTTCTACGATGAATGAGGCACGGGGCCACACGAGCTGGTATTCAGGCTCCCCTAGACGGGCACGCACCTCCCCCGTCATCCCGCACGACCCCGCATGGCTTCCTACCTCTAGTCATGCCCGCGATAGCCAAGAAGAGCAGCGTACCAGTCATGATCGCTGCGCTAGATCCAAGCACGGTTCGCGCACTGACACAGTTGCCACAACAAACCGCAGGTCACAGGCGCTGGTGGAGATACTCACCGCTTACTCGCACACCACACAAGCCGCTGACCTGCGACTTTGCCACACCGGGGCGCTCGCCAGCCCGGTGGGTGCTCCGAGATCGAGCGCGCAGCGGCCGTGACTGCGCGAGCGCCTCGATGAGAGCGAGACCGCCGAGCTGATCACCGCCTACCGCAACGGCGCCACCGCCACCTCCCTCGCCGCAACCCACGACGTGAGCCTCAGCGGCATCAAACGCCTCCTACACACCGCCGGTATCCGCCGCACACCATCCACCCGAGGATCCGCGAAAACCAGACCGGCCACCGCGTATCCATAGCCCACTCATGCCCGGGCATTCACCGCGCGCTCAGCGGCAGAAGAGTGCGTGTCTGCCATCCCCGGGTCCACATGCCGCAGCGCGGTGACCGAAAGAGACGTCGACTGAGTCAACCTCCGTAACGGGGCGGGTATCCGTCGGCCGGTCGAGGATTTGGAGTGCGGTGGGTGAGACGGCACGGCGTGGTTCGAGATCGTCAGGTGGATGCCCGGCTCGTTTCCCGCTGCATCCACTCCCCTCCTAGAGACTGAGGCCGGGCTGCCGCGCGAGCCCCTGGGTCGGATGGCGCGCTGGAGGAGGTGAAGGCCCGGCGGCATCTTGGCTACTGCACGGCGGGTCGCTTCTGTCCCCTCAACGATTTCGGGAACCATGCCCGCTATGGCGATCGGCGCAGGAGACGAGTACTGGAAGGAACAGGCGCTGCCAAGCGTCTTCAAGCACACACTGCTCGACAAGTACATGCCGCAGTTCACCGGCATGACCGGCTCCGCCGCCAGAGGGCGACGGGTGGTCTACCTCGATGGCTACGCAGGCCGTGGACGGTATGAGGATGGAACGCGCGCCTCGGTCGAGCGGATCTTGACGATCGCACAAAACCAGCACCGGAATGCTGGCCTGGACTGGACCTGCTTCTTCGTGGAGCAGGACGACGAGTCCGCCGTGGCGCTCGTGCAGGTCATCGCCGAGTACGCGGCAGTCCGCGTCACGGTCTTCGCGCACCACGGTGCCGTGCTTGAGGTCCTCGATGACGTGATCGCCGCCGCAGCTGGGGTTCCGCTGTTCCTCTTCCTCGATCCATGCGGTCTAGGGGTGCCTTACCACCAGCTCACAGAACTGCTGTCCACCGAGCGCAGCCAGACCTGGCCACCAACCGAGATCTTGCTGAACTTCAGCTTGGAGGCGGTCCGCCGGATTGGCGGACACGTCATGTCGCCGAAGGGAAACGAGACCACGATGGCCCGGCTGGATGCCACCGTTGGTGGTCGGTGGTGGCGTCAGCGGTTCGCCGCAGGCGTAACCAATAAGGCTGTCACCGCAGTCGTCCAAGAATTCTGCACCAGGCTCGGAGCTGACACCGGGATGACAGTCACCTCCGTGCCGGTACGTCGGGCGCCGACCCATAAGCCGATCTACCACCTGGTCTTCGGGACTCGTAGCCCATATGGGCTCTGGGTATTCGGCGACAGTACTGCCCGCGCAACTCAGGCCTGGTGGGATTCATGCGAGGAGGTCGAGGCAGACACGGATCCGAACGCCTTATTCACCGTGGCCGCCACCATGCGCCCGTCGCTCGACACCATCGAGGAGGTCGCGGTCGGCCGAATCACGGAGAACCTGGCCGCGCTTCTTGCCCAGCACGGCGACTTCAAGGTCGTCGATCACACCATCGCTGTGTTCGGCGAACACTATGGGCAGGTCCGCGATCTCGTTGTGCGGAAGGCTGTGCAGGAGTTGCATAAGCAGGGCCGAACCGCATCTGATGGTCGGGGCGGCCGCCCACGTGAGCTGCGGGTCATCCGACCTGCCTCGCCGTGACTGATGGCCCGTCAGTCTACGGAACCGGGCGACGAACAGGCATGCCGTCATGTAGCCGCCCGTCCAGCATGCGGCCACCGGCCTTCGGGCTCCGTCCACCCCACTGCTTGAAGAAGAACGGGACGCCAGCATCGTCGCATGCGTCACGGATGTCCCTGACCCAAGTCGGATCCACGAATCGGTATCGCGGACCAGACTCCCCACCAACGATGACCCACTGGATCCCGGCCAGGTCAAGGTCTTTCAGCGGCCCAATGAGCGGCTCACAGGAGAGGAAGCGGACAGCGGCGGGAACCTGCCGGAGGTCGTCGATCCGGTGCATCGCGGCCTGGTCCTCGACCGAGACACCCATCCAGAGGTTCGGCGGCCAGATGAGCTTGTCGGCCACGCGGAGCAGGCGACGGGAGCGCTTGGTGAGGACCTGGTAGGTGTGCCTCGGCGTCTCTCGCATCACCTCGAAGACGTCCCTGACGAATGCGAGCGGCACCTTCGCGTGGAAGAGGTCACTCATCGAGTTGACGAACACCAGCCGCGGCGAGGGCCATTCGTGAGGCGCCCTCAGCACGTCCGCGTGAGCGGTGACGGCAAATCCCGGACCGCTGGTACGCGGATCTCCATCGTTCTGGTACTTCGGGACACCCATCGCCTTGAGCCGCTTAGCCAGCGTGAGCGCGTAACAGTTGTCGCAACCCGCTGAAACCCGGTCGCATCCTGTCGTCGGGTTCCAGGTGGTCTCGGTCCACTCGATCCTGCTCATGGCCGACACATTCGTTCACCTCCCCAGGGTGGCAGTCGGACGGCAACGTCGCGACGACCGACCGTAGCGGCAAGCACGCCGACCACCGCGATCGACATCCCGAGAGTACGGATTGGCACCGACAGTTCGGACGTCCGCCAGATCCAAAGGGTGCTGTGAAGCGTCGCCAACGGCCGGCACGGTGTGGACCGCTGTTGCTTTTGGTCGAGCGTCAGCACACTGAAATCTGGGGTTCGCTGGGTTCGGTTCCCGCCGGATGGAATCATGATTGCGGTACGCCGGTACCGGCGCTACGGGCTGTCCTAACTTCAATGCTGAAGAGTTGCTGGCTGAGCACGGTACCGAGGTCGATCACGTCACCGTCTATCGCTGGGTACAGCGGTTCACCCGCTTCACCGACGCCGCGCGCCAGTGCCAACATTCCCCCAGGAAACAGCGGTTCGTCGATCACCGAGCTCGTATTCACTTCCCCGTGTGGAGGCAGCTGGACGACGGCGTTGAGATCACTGCCGACCTGGTTATATGGATCCGTACGTCTTCATAGCGCCGAGAGGCCGTGAGACGCGAGGTGCACGACTTTCAGCGCGGGCTGGTCGCTGTCGGCGTCACCGTTGCGATCTGTGTCCGGGCGATCAGCTCGACGGCGTCAGGCACCTCGCGGCGCACGCTTCCCACCACGGCGATCAGCTGCTGCGCCAGGTTCCCCTGCGTGAGCCCGTGCGCCGTGCGCAGCCGGTGTGACCAGCGGTCCAAGGCGGACTAAATGAGCCAAACGGACGGTTTTCGCGCCGCCACGATGGGCGGTGGTCGATGCGTGCTAACGGTCCGGCCATCGCTTCCGAAATACGTCCAAAGTGTCGTGCCCGCAAGCGCTTGTCTGGAAGGCGGTTCGCGTGTCAAAGGATCTGGTCAGCCTGGCCGGCGGCCACCTCGTGTTCGGAGAAGCAGTATCGCGCATCGCTGAGTCGTTAAGCCCGCTTGGCGCCGCCGGGCGGATTGTCGCCGAGTCCTACGCCCTGGTCACCGAGATGCGTCGGATCAATCTGGAGAAAACCCTGGCCGCCGACGACAAGGAGGTCAAGCTGGCGCTGCTGGAGCGGCGCCGCCAGGAGTCCTCAGCGACGCTGCGGCAGATGCAGCAGGAACTCGGCCGGGCCGACGCTAGCGCGCGGGCGCTGCGCCAGTGCATGGTCAACATGCAGCGCGAGACGGTCAAGCCTGGGCTGCCGCTAAAGGAGCGCCGGGCGTACATCGAGTTGACCGAGCACTTCACCACGATGCTCGTCCAACACCACTCCGACCTGACCGGCGGGGTCGCGGTCGTCGTCGACAAGGTGCTCAACGGCTCCGGCGCCACAGCCCTCGCGCCCGCGCCGCGCAACCCCGGTTCGCGGCAGCCGGGGCCGCGGCGGGGTTCCGGGCAGCAGGGATCCAGGCAGTCGGCGCAGGACGCCGGTCGCAACCGTGGACGACGCCGGTGACGACGGGGCACTGAGCCGTGACCGGTAAGCGCAACGGCGGTGGCGTCCCCGTACTGCTCACCATGCTCGGCCTGTTCTGCAGCCTGTCCCTGGCGATGCTGCTGTCGGCGCCAGCGATCGCGGCTCGCATCGCGCTCAGCGGCGCGCCGGCTTTAGCGCCCCACCTGCAGGAGTGGCTGTGGCCCGCGCTCGGCTCGCCGCTGCTAGCCCTAGTGCTGGTCCGGCTAGCCCTGGCCCGGAACGGCCGACTGCGCGGCAGGTCGACGCCGCCGGTGAAGCGCTGGCTGGGGATGCTGAAGCGGGCCTCAGCCCTACTCGGCGTGGTCAACATCACCACCTTCGTGCAGCTGACCCGCGCCGGGCGCACCGACTACGTCATCGCAGACGGCATGCCGGTCTTCGTCATTACGGCCCTGGTAGGCATCGCCGTGCTCGTCGCGATCGCGGTGTGGGACCGTCGCTCAGAGCCGGTCACTGTCGAGGAGGTCCGCGCCGCAGCCGCCGAGGCGGACCGTACGCTGCGCCGCATCCGCGCCGAGAACGAGCGGGTGCGCCAACAGGCCGAGCAGGTGCAGGCACGGTTGACGAAGCTCCGCGCCCAGGCCCGCCGGACCGACCGCCCAAAGGCCCAGGTAAACGGGAAGGGGAGGGGACAGCCGGTCGATCGGTCCCCAGCCCGATCCGATGTCGACTTTCACGCCCTGCGCACCTTCCACCGGGAGTCGTACCAGTGTGCTGACACCGCGCACGTGGCCTACCAATCCACGCAGGCGTCGCTGCACACTATGTCGTCGGTGGTGAGCCGGGCGCGGCTCGCGCCGCAGCATTGGCTGTCGGCGGGCCGCGCGGCGAAGCTAGCCCGCGCCGAGATGCGCGCCGCCGCGTCGCACCTGACCCGCTCTTACGGTGAGCTGCGGGCGCAGGTCGAGCAGGGTCTGGGCATGGTACGCACCCTGAATGCCAACACCGCCGATCTCAAGCACGAAATCCGCGACAGCTGCGGCGAGCCCGGGCGGCAGTGGTTCGAGGCCCTGGAGCAGCGCATCGAGGAGGCGCGCAACGAGCGACGCGCCAGCCGCATCGGCTGACGCCCGGCACTGGTGTAGTAATAAGTATACTAATCAGTTATCCAGGTGTCGCGCCCAGCATCGATCTGAGCGCGTGCGTCGCGCCGAACACCACCCTCTTTAGGGACGGGTGGATCGAGCTGCGGACACGAGTCTGTAACAGCGTGGTCCTCGACGCCGAGGGACTCATAGTCCGCGACCTCGGCAGCTTCCCCAGCACCCGGCTGTCGAGGCTGGGACAGCCGAGAGAGGCACTGACCGCCACCACCACAAAGCTGTCGACGCTTCGCTACTCTCGTGGACCAGCAACCAAAACCCTCTATGGAAGCGCTGCGGGACACAGCTCTCGTTGGGCGAAATCCTTCACCAGCTCAGCAAGACAGACAAAGCGGCAGTGATCCACCGCCATCTCAGCTCCCTGCTGAAGAAGCCGCCTCAGACTCTCTGCTGGGTGAGGCCAGGACGTACTGGACTGCAGACCTTAATTCTAATTGTCAATATACGCACTCTTCTTGGCATAAGCGGACACCGTCCCCTGGCGAGCCGATGCGACACGGCTCTACTTCTGTAGCGCAAAGAGAAGGGACTCGCACACCGGACAAGCATGAATGCCCAGGTCAGAGACCCAGGCCGTGTCCGGTGGGCCTAACGCTTCAGCATACGAACCGCTCGGTGCTAGTCGAAGGGCCTGAGATCACGATTCGCCCGGTGGGCACCCGTCGCCTGGTGGCGGGGGGTTCCCGATGAGCGGCGACACGATCCTCACCGGGTTGACCCCGGTCCAGGTCGACGGGTTGGCCTGCGTCGCGTGCGGAGCCGACTACCTCCGCATCCGCGTTCCGCACGTGCCGGTGGGCCGGTCGGTGACCGGCTCGCAGGTCTTCGCCTGCATCGGCTGCGACCCGGACAATGCGCGGCGCACGGCGGGCGGTGTGCGCCGATGAACGCCACGGTCACCCAGGGGCGGCGGGACCGCGCGCTGTGGGTGCAGTGCGCGTGCACCGCGCTGGTCGCGCTCGGCGCGGCGTACGCCTCCTACCGACACGGACGGGAGTTCGCGCTGCGCTACGGCGCGGACCACACCACGGCCGCGATCTGGCCGTTGATCGTCGACGGGCTCCTGACGATGGCCACGGTCGAACTGTGGAAGACCGGCCACGGCCGCCACGCGGGCGGCCGGTGGGCGGCGTGGTTGGCCTTCGCACTCGGGATCTGCCTCTCGCTGTGCGCGAACATCGCCGCCGCCGCGCCTGAGTTGAGCGTGTTCGCCGTCGCGGTCGCTGCGTGCCCGCCGCTGGCGCTGCTGCTGGCCGTCGAGCTGCTCAACCGCGCACTCAAACGCCACCGCGCCGAGACCGCGAGCGAGACCACCGCCGAGACCAGCGAGACCACCGAGACCGGCGACGAGACGGGGCGGGTGGTGCGTCTCGCGGTGGTCCCGGAGCAGTCCCGCCCGCCGGCCGAGCCGACTGCCGAGCAGCGGATGTGGGCGTACTACGTGACCGAGCGGGCCAAGGGCCGCACGCCGACTGGCGCGGAGCTGGACCGGATCGCGGGCACGAACAACTACGGCCGCCGAGTGCTGCGCAGGTGGCAGCAGGCCGGACATCTGCCGCCCGCCCTCGGCGGCCCGCGCAGCCGTGGCGAACGACCGGTACGGCTGGAATCGGCCTATGCCTCGTCGAGATCTGTTGCGCGAGCTTGAGCGTGCGGTGCTTGGCCCCCGCACGATTCAATCCAGGACGCGGGCATTCGGCCCGGCAGGGTTCTCGCCGGGGCCGAATGCTGCGCGAGTTGCTGACGGCGGGTCACTGGGACGACGCTTGGGCGTCGTCCCAGTGACCGATGGAGGTCAGTCGATCAAGTGGTCGAACTCGCCGTCCTTGGCGCCGGACAGCATGGCCGCGATCTCCAGGGCGTCGAACTGGAGGATCGGGCTGTCGGCGGCGAGCTTGGAGTCTCGCATGGCGATGATGTCGCCGACCTTGGTGAACTCCACGCAGCCCTGATTGGGTTCGCTGTGGCTTGCCTTCTGCCACCGCGCGCCTTCAAACGCGGTGGTTGGCAAGTACTGTTTGGGTTCGCGCAACGACGTTGTCCTTTCCGGGGTTGGGTTACCTGTACTCATCCGCCACTTTCCTGATGAACTCTGCTGAGTCCACCGGGCCCAGTGCGGCGGCTTGGATGTAGCCCCACAACTGCTCGTAGGCTTCTACCCGATCGTCATCGTCGAGGTAGCGCGCGTCGTCGTACTGCTCGACGTAGACGAAGCTCAGCGGCGAGGCGATCCCCGGTCCAGGGATGTTGATCAGTTCGAAGTTCAGCGAGGCGTAGGTGACAGGGCTCCGGTTGTGAAACGGCAGTATTTGGAGTTGCACGTTGGGCTGGTCGGCCAGTTCGATCAACCGCTCCATCTGCCCGCGCATGACCGTCCGGTCGCCGTAAGTGCGGCGCAGGCACGACTCCGACAGTACGAAGCTGACCGACGGGGCGTTGTGGCGGGTGAGTATCGCCTGTCGGTGGCGGCGAGCGGCGACCACGTCCTCGGTGTTGAACCTCGCGCCGAGTCTGGGAGCCTCGTTCAACGCGCGCACGTAGTCCTCGGTCTGAAGCAGGCCGGGCACGATCTCGGACTGGACCTGCCGGATGCGGTTGCTGTACTGCTCCAGGTCCAGAAGCATCCGGAATGACTCGGTGTAGACGGCGCGGTAGCTGGTCCAGTCGCCTTTCTGCCCGAGGTTGCGGGCCAGGTCGAGCATGACCTCGACGAGGTCGGGGCTGGCACCGTACAACTCGCCGAGGAGCTTGGCGTCGCCTGGCGAGATCTTCGACTGGCCGAGCAAGATCCGGTTGATCTTCGAGGGTTGACAGCCGAGGTGCCGGGCGGCTTCGGCGTCCTTGATGCCCGACGCCGTCTTCAGCCGGTTGAGTTCGTTGACCAGCATCAACAGCGGAACGGTCTGCGTGATGGCCATGCGATGCCGCCTCCGTGGCTCGTCGTCTGATCGATCAGGGTCGATCACACACGGTGATCACCAGAATCACCCGTTTGTACCGCTGAATATAGGAACTCCTAAGTTATCGTACTCCTACAATCGCAGTGAATGTGGCGTAGGAGTCGCCATTATGAGTGTTGAGACTAGCGCAGCCGCCCAGGCAAACGCCGTGGGATATCCAGGTCGGCGCGCGGGTGAGCACTCCACGCTCGGGGCCCGGCTCTGCCCCAACCCAGTCGGGCCATCGTTGCCCCGGAGGTCAACAGCCCGATGTGCGGCGTGGTTCTCACACCGCGCAAACACGAGGTGCGTACATGCCTTCTGGTAGCCGATTCAGTCGTGGAACGACCGAACGACGGCGGCTATCCGGTGCGCACCACCGTTGGCCCGCGCGACCGAGGCGACTTCACCCAGTGCCGCCGAGGTCGTGCGGGCCAGCCGACCAGGTCGTGGAGCTTGTTGGCGCAGGCGCGCGGTAGCCCCCCTAGCGATCACCGATCGCCAGGCCCCCAAGCCCCGGCGGGGCCGGGCCGGACCCCCGACCTGGCCCGGCTTCGCCGGTGCCACCCCCACCGACCCCACCGCGGGTCGGTGCGACGAGCGGAGAGCGGTCATGCGGTCATGTGGCGAACGCGACGCAAGCCCAGCCCGTGGGTGGCGGCGTGCCGGGATGTCGCCGGCCGACGCCGGGAAATCCTGGTGCTACCCACCGACGACGGCCGGGTGGTGCTGGTCTTCCCGCCCGGCGAGGTCGCCGCCCTGGAACCGTTGCAGGCCGGTCCCCTCCGCGACGCCGTACGCGCGCCAGACGACCCACCCCACGCGAGCAGCACCGGCACGCCGTCCCGACCGTGCAGGCCAGCGCCTGAGTCCCCGGAACAACCGTTACGCATGGAGGCAACCGATGGCAACAGCACTCACACGCGGTCCGCAACCCCGCCAACTCCACGACGACCACCCACACGGGCATCCGCTGGACGAGTTTGTGCCTGATCCCGCCGAGCTGGCGCCGTTGTGCGACGAAACGGAGTTCGCCGCACTACTGGAAGAAATGGTCGCCGACGAAGCACCCCGGCTGTTCGCCATCGTGCAGGAATACGGCGAACGCGCCGACGGCCGCATCGCCGCCTGGGGCATGGCCTTCACCGACCACACCGAAGTCGTCTCGGTCGAACACACACGCCGAATGAGCCTGCAAACCCCGGAAAACGCGCTGCGTCTGTTTAACCTTGGCGGCTACATACGCGCTCGCCTCGTGTGGTTCAACCCCGACGCGGCCACGCCATCCGAGGACGACGACGAGGCTGCCTGAAACGGGCGCACGGTGTCAGCGGATGACGTGCCGTGGCGGCCGGACCTGTTCCGCCCACGCCATCGCAAGTGAAGACAGGTTTCTCCGATGTTTGAGTTGGTCAGTAGGAGCGAGCAACGAACGCAACCAGATCCCGCTCCGTCGTCGACTCGGGGAGGGTGCCGTCCGGGCGTTGGAGACAGCGGACGCTCAAGCCTTCGCCTAGTGTGCCGGTGGCTTCGGCTTCTGCGACCGCTTCGTAGGGGACTCGGGCCCAGCCCTGCTCGGCAGCCTCGCGGGCGTCCTCAAGCGTGGTCACGTCGTGGGTTCGGTCGTCGCGGCGGGTGAGGGCCTGGTGATGCAGGTTATGCTGGATCTCCTCCAGCAGTTTGGCGCACCGCGCGGTGACGTCACCCACTGGCAGCGTGAACTTCTCCCCCGTGTCTCGGCGAACCATCGTCACGTTGCCCTCGGCCAGGTCGCGGGGACCGAGCTCGACACGCACCGGCACGCCGGCCAGCTCCCAGTCGACCACCCGGCGGCCAAAAGACGTGGCAGTGTCGCGGTCGAGGCGGACGCGCAGGCCAGCCGAGGTGAGCTCGTCGTCGAGCCGGGCGGACACGGTCGCCACCTCGTCGGACTGCTTGATGGGCACCACGACGATCTGGTCGGGTGCGATCGCAGGCGGCAGCCGCAGGCCGGAGTCGTCGCCGTGACACATGATGAGCGCGCCGACCAGACGAGTGCTCGCGCCCCACGACGTCTGCCAGACGTACTCGCGCACACCCTTCTCCGACAGGTACATCGTGTTGAAGGCCTTGGCGAAGTTCTGGCCCAGTTCGTGGCTCGTGGCCATCTGCAGCGCCTTGCCGTCGCCCATCATGCCCTCGAGCGTGTAGGTGTGGATGGCGCCGGCGAACCGCTCGCGGTCGGTCTTCGCTCCGATGTGGACCGGCACGGCCATCAGGTCCCGAGCCACCTCGGCGTAGGGAGACAGGGCGATCCGCTGGGCG
This sequence comes from Streptosporangiaceae bacterium, assembly GCA_019245115.1. Taxonomy (GTDB): domain Bacteria; phylum Actinomycetota; class Actinomycetes; order Streptosporangiales; family Streptosporangiaceae; genus JAFARZ01. Next base: position 15,507 of record JAFARZ010000174.1, read on the forward strand.
AATTCACGCGCGTCGGCCTGGTCGGCGTGGCAGGTGTGGCCCTCCTGCCAGAGGAACTCCGAGGTGCGCAGGAACAGCCGGGGCCGCATCTCCCAGCGCACGACGTTCGCCCATTGGTTGACCAGCAACGGCAGGTCCCGGTAGCTCTGCACCCACTTGGAGAAGCTGTTGTTGATCACTGTCTCTGAGGTGGGCCGCACGACGACCGGCTCCTCGAGCTCCTTGCCGCCACCCTGGGTGACCACGGCCAGCTCGGGGCTGAAGCCCTCGACGTGCTCGGCCTCCCGCTGCATGTAGCTGTGCGGGATGAACAACGGGAAGTACGCGTTGCGCACCCCTTCGGCCCGGAACCTGCGGTCCATCTCGTGCTGGATCCGCTCCCAGAGCGCGTACCCGTCAGGCCGGATGACCATCGTCCCACGCACCGGCCCGTTGTCCGCCAACTTGGCCTTAGCGACGACGTCCTGGTACCACTGCGGGAAGTTCTTCGCCTGGGGGGTGAGCACACGTGCCATTCGCCGGAGGTTACCGGTCGCCCTCGATCAGTGAACCAGTAGCTGCCACGACCGGAGGTCAGCCCAACGGCCACGCGTCGAACGCGCCCCGGGCGGTCAGCGTGACATCCCGGGCCACCAGCTCGTCGAGGTGCCCGCCGTCCCGTGCGCACCGCTCGGCGACCGCGGCCCGATGCCGCTCGACCACTTCCGGTGGGAACGGCAGGTCGCCCACACCGGCCAGCCGGACCGCGCCCGAGCAGTCCCGCAGCGGCAGCACCTTCCCCGCGTTCCACCGGCTGGGTGAGAACGGTACGTCGAGCCAGCCCCTAGCTACCGCCAGTTGCACGGCGACGCTCACGACGCCGTCGGCCGCCTCAAGAGATCGGTCGATGATCGCCCGTGCCTCCGTCTCGACGAGTTGCTCCTCTGCGCCGTCGGCCACCGACGGGACCGGCCGGGGCCGTTGCCGCTCCGCCGCGCACGCCCGCTTCACGAGTACCAGCGCGGCACCGTTGTCCCGGACGTCCGGGATCCGGACCGCCTCGACATCGGTCTTCAGCATGAGACGGACCGCCTCGCTGCGGGCTGCGGTGACCGCCGACCCCACGAGCAGCTCCCATGCCTTGGTTGCTGACCGGGGGAACGGTCCCATGTACTGGTGCCACACCACCTCGACCGACACGTCGGTGAGCCCACGCACCGCGAGGTAGGACTGGGTGACCGCGCGCATCACCCGGACGGCCGCGAGGTCCTGTGCCCGGTTGCCCTGTTCGGCATAGCCCAGCGTCACCGACTTCACGCCGGCCTCGGCGGCGAGCAGCGCCTCGAAGACGTTGACCGCCACCGCGATGCACGGCGGCACCAGGCACGCGGTGAGGACTCCGAAGAACTCCCGGTCGATGGTGATGCCGTGCTCGGCGTGGTAGTGGCCGGCGAGCCGGTCGACGTACTGCCAGCGCTCCAGCGCCTCCCGGACTGGGTAGTCGCTGAAGTAGGGCAGGTTGTAGGACAATGCGCCGCCTTCGAAGGCGCTAATGCCCGCGGCGAAGGTCAGCTCGGCGAGCAGGCGGGGGTCGCGCGTGCTGTGCCGCACCTGCATGGGCACTGTGGGGAACTCGCCGGCGATCGCGGCCATCCGCTCCACCCCGAGATTCACCGCCGGATAGCCGTTGAGCACCGGCGGGCTACCCGGCTCGACTGGCGCTCCTTTGAGCAGCCGCTCGATCTCTTCGTATCGGTTGTTACGGGTGAGCGAGTCGATCTGGAAGGACAGGACGTCCGCGCCGGCGGCACGCAATTGAGCGAAGAGCTCCCGCTGGCTGTCGTTGTCCGAGACCCCGGTCCGGGGTTGCACCAGGATCTCGCGGTCCGCCCACGCCTGCCGGTCGGCGAGCCGGGCGCACTTGGCCAGCCGGTCGGCGTTGACCGCCAAGTCTCGCGCAGACCAGCCGGTCGGCCAGGACGACAGAACCTTCTCACGCTGCTGCGGCGGCCACGGCTCGTCCTGCACCGGTAGTGGGGCTGACGGGACGTTGAGTCGTGCCTGGCGCACGCTCCCCCGGCGTGCCCGGCCCCCTGGCGCCGGAAGGCTCTCGAAGAGCATGTCGATCACAGCGCCGGCGTCCACGTAGCCGTGGCAGACCCGGTCGAACCCGAGCTCGCGCAGCTCGTCAAGCGTCTCCGGCCGGTCGTCCAGCGACGGGTAGCCGCCGAGGAACCAGAGCCGGTCGGCCACCCGGTGCTCCCGTTGCGCGCCGCGCAGGTCCTCCAGGTAGTAGCGGGCGTGTCCATCCATGTTGCTGATCAGGACCGCGTCGACGTCCCGGGCTCGCCGACACACCCGGTCCACGTCGTTCTGAGCACCGAGGAAAACCACTCGGAACCCCGACCGCAGCAGAGCGGCCCGCAGGATGGTGAGCCCTACGAAGTGGGCATCGCCGCCCACGCCAGCGAGCAGCACCGTCCGCTCGCCGCTCATGCGGCACCTCCGTCCCGGGTGGCGGGCCCAGGGTGGAGCCGGTCGAGGATATGGCCGGCCAGCGCGGCGGGGGTCCGGTACTCGACGCAGACGTTGACTGGCAGGCCGGTGTTGAAGGACCGAACGAGCCGGTTTCGCAGCTGGACCGCCGACAACGAGTCGAGCCCGAGCTCGCGCAGGTCTTGGTCGGGCGCCGGGTCGGTACCGAGGACGTCGACGACCGCTACGGTGACCGTCACCGTGGCCAGCTCGAGCGCTCCGGCGGCATTACCGGCCTGGAGCATCGCGGCGAGCCGGATTCCGGCCCGTTCCTCCCCAGCCGGATCGCTGCACGGTTCCGCCGGAACCGTCACCAGATGGGCGAAGCTCCGCTCCTCGAGCGCGTTCGACCCGATGCGCCACCGGTCCCAACGGTTGGCCAGCACGGCTACTGTGCCGGTTCCGGCGCCGAGGAGCGCAGCCAGCGCCGCCTTCCCTTGGGCGGTGGTCAGGCTTCCCATGCCTGACCGTTCCAGCGCGGTTTGGGTCGCGGTGTCCCGGGCGAGGTGTCCGACCTCGCCCCACGGACCCCAGGCGATGCTCTGCCCGGGCTTGCCTTGAGCGGCTCGGGCGGCGGTGATCGCCTCCACGACGGCGTTCGCCGCCGCGTAGTTGGCCTGGCCAGCGTTGCCGACGACGCCCGTGGCAGAGGTGAAACAGGTGAAGATGTCCAGCGATGCGCACCGGCGTAGCGCCGCGTCGAGGTTGGCGGCGCCGAATGCCTTGACCGACAGCGCGGTCCGCACCGTGTCCCGGTCCTGACGGTGCAGTGTCGCGTCCCGGAGCAGCCCGGCGGCGTGCACGACCCCGCGCAGCGGCTCGGCAGGGGTGTCGTGGCGGGATATCAGCGCGTCCACCTCGGTTCGGTTGGTGACGTCCGCGTGGTCGAAGGCGACTCGCTCGGCCGCCCGGTCACCGGCGAGTTCGGCGAGGCGGGAGCGGGTGGCCGCCCATCGGGTCTCGTCGCCAGTCCGGCCGACCAGGACCACCCGCCCGGCGCCGCGCTGGAGCAGGATCGCGGCGGTGAGCATGCCGAGGTCGCTCAGGCCGCCGGTGATGAGGTAGCGGCCGGCGCCGTCGAGAGCCTGAGGCGAGATGGCCCGGTCGTCCACGACGATCCGGCGGACGAGCCGGGCATCACCTCGGTAGGCGACGTCCGCCTCGTCCGCCCGGGCCAGCGCGTCGAGCACGAAATCCGTCTCGCCGTCCTCCCCAGCTGGGTCGAGGTCGACCCGCATGCAGGTCAGACCTGGGAACTCGCGGCTAGCCGAGCGGGCCGCAGCTGCGACACCTGCCTGACCCAGGCAGACCGGCTCGTTGGCGGCGGTGGCCACGGCTCCCCGGGTGAACAGCCAGGTCCGGGCTGGTCCGGCCGAGCTCGCGGTGACCGCGCGGAGCACCAGTAAAGCGCGCGTGACGGCGGCTGGCGCCGAGTCCCGCAGGTCGGACTCCGCGTCGGCGTCGAGAGCGGCGAAGGAGACGACCCCGGACAGTGGCAGTGGCGGGTTTTCGAGAAACGCGGTGAGGCCGCGGACCCAGCCCTCGTCGCCCTCGGCGTTGTCGTCGGCCGGGAGTCCCAGCTCGGCGATCGAGGACACGAGGTGGCCGTCGGCGCGCAGCCGATCGGCCACTGCCTCAGCCGTCCCGGTCGAGTCCTCGAGCAGCAGCCAGTGCCCGGCGAGCGGCCGGTCAGTACCCACAAGTTCGCGTTCCCACCGGACGCCGTAGATCGGCAATTCCGGGCTGGCGGTGTCGGCAGGGGCGTCGATCCAGTGCCTCGACCGGTCAAAGGCATAGCCGGGCAACCGGCGCCGCACTCCGCCCGCTCCAGCGCCGACGACCGCCCAGTCGATATCGAGACCGTGTTCGTAGAGCGCCCCTACGGAACCTAGCACTGTTTCCCATGGATCGGTCCCCGGCCGCAGGCTGGGCAGCAGCGGCCGGTCCGATTCTGGGAGGGCCGTCGCATACATCCCGGACAGCACTGGCGCCGGACCGATCTCGAGGTACCCGGTGAGCGGCAGCGCGGCCAACTGGTTGATCGCGTCGGCGAACCGGACGGTTTCCCGCAGCTGGCGCACCCAATAGCCAGGCGTGCTGAACTCGTTACCGACAGGCGTCCCAGTCACGCTCGACACCACGGTGAGCGTGGGGGCCTTCAGTGGCACATCCCGCACGACGTGGGCGAACTCGTCGAGTACCGCGTCGACCGCGTCGGAGTGACCGGCCGTGCCGTAGCTGAGTGGCTTGGTGCGCCCGCCGTTGGCTTCGACCCGTGCGCAGATCGCGGCAACATCGTCGGCCGGTCCGGACACGACCGTGTTGGCCGGGCCGTTCACCGCGCCAATCGACAGGCGTACGCCAAGTTCGTCGATGAGCGCCTGCGCCTGGTCGGCGTCGACGCCGAGTACGGCCATGCCTCCGTCCCCGGGCAGCCTCGCGAGTAGCCGGGACCGGGCGGCGATGATGCGGATCGCGCCATCGATGTCGAGTACGCCTGCGGCGTGGGCGGCGGCGAACTCGCCGAGGCTGTGTCCTACAACGACGCCCGGGCTCACCCCCCACGAGCGCCACAGCTCGGTCAGTGCGACCTGCAGGACGAATTGTGCTGGCTGGGCGACGACCAAACTTGCCCCGTGGTCGCGGCCGCGGAAAAGGACGTCGGTGGCGGACACCCCGACCTCGGCCAACATGATCGGGTCCGTCGTCTCGACCACGGCCCGGACTGGTTCGGCGCCGGCCAGGCCGCGCAGGTCGCAGGATTCGGGGAAATAGCCGGTGAACAGCATTCCGAGCGACGGTTTGCGCTCGGCGCGCACCGGCGCGCGGCGCCCGCTGGCCACCGCGCGCAGCGACCGGGCGAGGTCGTCCGGCCCGGCTGCGGTGAGCCCAACTCGCCAGCGCAGGTGCGCCCGGCCTTCGATCATGGTCCGCGCCACGTCCGGAAGGTTGACACCGCGCGTGCCATCGAGGAGAGCGACCGCGGCGCCACGGACCGCCGCCGGGCTCGCGGCGCTGAGGGGCACGCACCACCGGCGGTCGGACACCGCGCTCGGGGCCGGAGGCGCCGGGGCGATGTACTCCTCAAGGACGACGTGGGCGTTCGCCCCGCCAAGGCCGAACGCGCTGACCCCCGCTCGCCGCGGCGCACCACCGGGCGGGTCCGGCCAGGCGCCGGTCTCGGTCACCACCCGCAGCGGTCCGTCGGCGAACGGTGCGTCCGGGTGCGGTCGCTCAAAGTGCAGGCTCGGTACGAGGGTGCGGTGGTGCAGGCACAGCAGTGTCTTGATAAGTCCGGCCATGCCGGCAGCCGTGCCGAGGTGCCCGATGTTGGACTTTACCGAGCCAAGCGCGACGCTGCCAGCGGCGCCGCCGAAGACGGTGTTGAGCCCGGACACCTCGATCGGGTCGCCGACAGGGGTCGCTGTGCCGTGGCCCTCGATGTAGCTGATGTCGGCGGGTTCGAGTCCGGCGTCGGCGATGGCCTCGGCGATGACCGCCGCCTGCCTCCTGGCGGACGGCGCGGTCATGCCGACTTTGGCCGAGCCGTCGTTGCCGACCGCGCTGCCCTGGATGACGCCGAGGACCGGATCCCCGTCGCGTTCCGCGTCCTCCAGCAGCTTGAGCACCACTACCCCTGCACCAGAACCGAACACAGTGCCTGTCGCGGCGGCGTCGTAGCTGCGGCAGTGGCCGTCGTTCGACAGCACCAGTCCCGGCTCCTGGCCGTGTCGGCTCAGCTGGGGCACCGAGGCGCTCGCGGCGCCGGCGAGCGCCACGTCGCACTCACCATTGAGGAGGCTCTGCACCGCGAGGTGCACGGCGTACAGACCGGTTGCGCACGCCGCCTGCACCGTCATCACCGGTCCGCGCAAGTCGAGGTGGTAGGCGACCCGGCTGCTGAGGTACTCCTTGTCGGCGGACAGCAGCATTTGCAGGTCGGTGCCGTCGTCCACGAACGTCCGATCAGTGCGCCGCCGCGCGCTCGGCAGGACATTGTTGATCAAATAGCTGGACAGGCCACTGCCTCCGAACAGGCCGACGAGCCCGGGTGGCGAAATCGGCGGCAGGCCGGCGGACTCGAGTGCCCACCAGCAGCACTCGAGGAACATTCGGTGCTGAGGGTCCAACAGCGCGGCCTCCCGCGCCGACATCCGGAACAGGTGGGTGTCGAATCCCTCGACGTCGTCCACCACCCCGCCCGCCCGGACCAACTCGCCATTGTCGTATTCCCGAGTGACGCAGTCGTGGCCGGCGACCAGGTTGGCCCAGAACCGGTCGAGGCCGGCAGCTTCCGGCAGGCGGCAGGCGGCACCGACTACGGCTATCGCACGGCTCTCAGTCACGACGTCGCCCTCCGGTCGCGGCGCGCCTCCCGGCGAGCGGACTGAGCTCGGGTATGCACGTTGCGTCTCCTTGCCCGCACCCCCGCGTCGTCCGCCGCCTGCGGCACCGTTGGGGAGAGCGCCCTGGACAAAGACGCCACGGTGGGGTTGTCGTAGAACATGACCACCGGCAACTCCGTCGCCAGCGTGTCGGCGATGAGCGTGATTACTCGGGCCGCTCGCGCGGAGGTGCCGCCGATGTCGAAGAAGTTCTCGTTCCAGGTGAAGTCGCGGTGGCCGAGGACCCGCTCGAACGCGTCTGATACCAGCGACTCGATTCCCTGGGCGGCGGTCGGCAATGGGCTCGGCGCCCGGTCCGGCCGTGCGGCCAACGCCGCGGCCGCTGCGCGGTCGAGCTTGCCGTTGACCGTGATCGGCAGCCGTTCGAGCATGTGCAGCCGTCCCGGCACCGAGTAGCTGGGCAGCCGCTCTGCCAGGAAGTCGCGGATCTCTCGCCCGGTGACGCGCTCTCCAGCGAGGGAGACGAGGTAGGCCACCAGATCCCGCTCGCCCGCTACGTCCACCGCGTCGACTGCGCTCTGGGCGAGCTGGGGGTGCTGGGCGAGGTGCGCCTCGACCTCGTCGAGTTCCACTCGGTAGCCGCGGATCTTTACTTGGCGGTCCCGCCGCCCGTGGAATACGAGTACCGCGTTCCGCCAGGCTACGAGGTCGCCGGTGCGGTAGCCGCGCTGCTCGCCCGCGCCGACGAAACGCTCAGCGGTGAGGTCCGGTCGGCCGACGTAGCCCCGGGCGAGCTGCGGGCCGCCGACAACCAGCTCGCCCTGCCCGGAGGGGTCAGCGTCGGCGATCTCGAGCCGGACATGTGGCAGTGGCCGCCCGATCGGTGCGACGTCCGGCCAACGAGCCGGGTCTCCGGCGAGCACGTGGGTGGTGACGACGTGGGTCTCGGCGGGGCCATAGTGGTTGTGCAGCCTCGCGCCGGACAGTCGGCTGAACCAGCCGCGCACCGCGGGCGTGACCAGCAGCTGGTCCCCCGCGCAGATGACGTCGCGCAGCGGCTCGCCATCGCCGCGGCGGTGGGCACGTTCGGCGATCGGCTGGAGCGCGGCGATGGGCAGGAACAGCCGATGGACATTGTGGACGCGCACCAGTTCGAGCAGCCGGGTCGGGTCGCGCCTGGTCTGTTCGTCGACCACCACGAGGGTGCCGCCACAGAACAGCGTCGCGAGCACTTCCTGGATGGCGACGTCGAATCCGACCGCGGCGAACAGAGCGGTGCGCACACCGGTTTGGTCCTCGAGCTGGTGCCATCGGGCGAGCCGGGCGACGGCCGAGGCGGGCATCTCGATGCCTTTGGGTCGACCGGTCGAGCCGGAGGTGAACACGATGTAGGCGATGTCGGCCGGTGGCAACGGCGCTATCCCATCTCCGGTCCTACCGCCGACTTCCGTCACCGATACGTCCTCGACCCAGCTCGGCCGGTCGCCGTCCGGCACGAGCACCACGTCGGCCCGCGCGGTCGACACCATCTCGCGGAGCCGCGCGGGCGGCTGGGTCGGGTCCAGCGCGAGGTAGGTGCAACCGGCCCACCATGTCGCGAGCATGCCGACGACCCCGTCGATACTGCGCGGTGTGGCCAGCCCGACCACCGAACCGGGTCCCGGTCCGGCGGCCAGCCGGGCCGCGAGCGCCGCCACCCGCTCACCGAGCTCTCGGTAGGTGAGTTCTTCCGCCCCAGCGACCACGGCGACCTGGTCGGGTGCCCCGGCGCTGCGGTCGGCTAGTTCCTGGGATAGGTGCGGGCTCATCTAGATCACGGCGGAGCCGACACCGGCGCTCACCGCGCTGGGTACCGGCCGGGAGTCGTCGCGACGGCCATAGAACCGAACCAGCCGACGCCGGCTCGCCCGCTCGGTGAAGGCGCGGCGGCCGTGGAGGTGGCGGTGGTTGTGCCAGACCAGCACCTCGCCGCGCCGCAGCGGGTACGCCTGCTGCTGCGAGGCTCGCCCGGCGAACTCGTCGATGGCATCGAGTGCCTCGACGAGGAGCTCCGGAGCGGGAGCTCCGGTGAGCCGCCACCCCGCGACGATGTACTTGCGCAGGTAGCGGGTGGTGACCTCGCCGCCGTCAACCCGCATCAGCGGGCCCCACTGCCGGGGCCGGTCACGGTCGTCCTCGGTGGCGAATGGGTGCTCGCCGGTCACTACCGGGAGCAGGTGCGGGGGGGCGTCGCGCAGGTGCTCGTACACGGACCGGGCGTCGACGAGCACTGTCTCGCCGCCCTCGTCGGCCTTCGACAGGCACAGCAGCGCGCCGAGGTCCGGCGGCTCAGCGAGAAGGCTGCCATCGGTGTGCAAGCCGCCGGCGTCGGCGCTGGCCGAGTAGTGGCTCGCGCCGCTCTCATCTGGTCGGACCTCGACCGGGTAGACCAGTTCACCGGTGTCGTACTGGGGAACCGGCCGCGCGAACAGCGACAGCAGGTTCCAGGTGGCCACGGTCAGGTCGTGATCGTCCAGCCGCTCGGGCAGGGCGGCTACCACACTGCGCTCGTCGTCCAGCATGGTCACAACCGTGGCCACCGCCGCCAGCAGGTCAGTGTCGGCGGTCGGCGCCTCGAGTGGCCAGTCGGTCGAGGCCGTGGCTGGGACGACCGAACGCCGCAGGAGAACGGACACAAACGAGTCAAGGGAATGCACTGCCTCACTCCAAATGGACGGGGACGGGTCACTCCGCCGCGCAGGCCAGCGCGGTGGACGCGAGCTCGCTGGACACCGGGTCGGTGCCGAGGTGGACGGTCTCGGTGGTGGTGACGAAGGCCATCGACAGCCGGGTCACCGGCTCGGCAAAGACCAGCGCCACACCGCGTCCGTAGTGGCCGAACGACGCCGTGTCGACCCCGCCCATCGGCCGGGTGGGGTCGGGCAGCATGAATCCGCTGCCATACCGGCGGAACCACCCGACGACCTCGTCCGGGCCGGCGACCCGTTCCCGGACCGCGTCGGCCAGCCCGCCCGGCGACAGCAGCCGGACGCCGTCGATCTCGCCCATCGTGGCCGCGAACAGCCGCGCCAGCGACCGGGCGTCGGTGACACCGTTGGCCGCAGGCACCTCGGCCATCAGGAACTCCATAGTGTTCTCCAGCGGGCCGAGGTCCGGATTGCCGAAGACAGCGAAGGCCAGGTCGGTGCAGACAGCAGGCGGTGGCTGCGCTCTGGCTGCCGTGCCCGGCACCTTGCGCAGCGTCCCGATCCTGCGCAGCCCCCCTAGCGGAGTGCCGATCCACATATCCAGGCCTAGCGGCTCAGCCAGTTCGCGCCGGACGAGTTCGCCGACCGAGCGGCCGGTGGCTCGGCGCAGAACCTCGCCAACCAGCCAGCCGTAGGTCAGATCGTGGTAGCCGTGCTTGGTGCCCGGCTCCCATCGCGGCGACTGCCGGGCCAGCCGCTCGACCACCGGGTCCCACCGCAGTGCCTCCGTGGGGGTGACCGGATCATCGATCACCGGAAGCCCGGCCTGGTGGGTCAGCACGAGCCGTGTGCTGATGCGGGCTTTGCCCCTTGTTGCGAACTCCGGCCACAGTTCGGCGATCGGGGCGTCAAGGTCGACGACGCCCCGATCGTGCAGCACTGCGGCGAGGACGGCGAGGATCCCCTTCGAGGCCGATCGCACGACCTGCACCCGATCCACCGGTCCCACGTTCAGATCGAGGACCCGCACGCCGTCGTGGTAGACGCAAAGCTGCGCGTGGTCGGCTCCCTCCGCCGGGTACCACTTCTCGAACCGGCGGCGCAGCTCGTCGAAGCGCGGGTCGCCCAGCTCAGCCGTCATGCCGGTACCCCCTGACAAACTCGACACCGCCTCGTTCGGCGTGGTCGACACTGAACCCGATGACCCGACCGCGTGATCGGCATCCGGCAACGGCCCGACCCGTCTACCGTGGTCGAGCCCTTCGCGGTCGTGTCCAGGCTTGATCCTACGACCATCGATCTTCGACCTGCTCGTCCCGACCGAGCGCGCACGCGGAGAAGTCGATCTCGGCGTGGCCGTCGGCGAACTCGCCCGCATCGCTGACGTGCGCGTCCACCGGATCACGGGACGCTGGGTCACCGTTGGTGAGCCACGTCGATACCTTGATGCCCTCCAGACCTACTGGCAACTCCAGACCGAACCCGCTGTTCACCACTGAGGACAACCGTGAAGCTGATCGACATCTTCAACGACCGCTACGAACCCGTCGGCACCGAGGACAAGAAGACCGCGCACGCCAAGGGCTTGTGGCATCGCACCTTCTCCGCACTCGCGATCAACCCGACCACCCAGCGGGTTTTCCTCCAGAAGAAGGCTCCGGGCCGGTACAGCTTCGACCGGCCCGACTACGCCGACATCACCGTCGGCGGCCACTACCAGGCCGGCGAGACCATCCCAGACGGCGTGCGCGAGGTCCACGAGGAGCTTGGGCTGCCCGTCGCCTACGGTGACCTGCACCCGATCGGCCTGCGGCAGACGGCCGTCACCCTCGCGCCCGACTACATCGAACGCGAATTCCAGCACTGGCACCTGATCCCCCTCGACGTGGTGTTGGAAGACATCCCGCTCGCCGACGCCGAAGTGTCCGGCCTGGTGGACGTCGCCCTGAACGACGCGATCACGCTCGCCGAGGGTGGCACCGACACCGTGCCCGCCCGGTACGCCACCCGCGCCGACAACGGCCTTGAGTACAGCGAGGCCACCCTGACCACGGCCGACCTGATCCCCAACTACCTCACACTCGATCAGCTCTACCTGCGGCTTTTCGTCGCCGCGCGCCGGTTCTGCGCTGGCGAACGCACCCACCTGTTCTGATGACCGCCGGGGACCGGCCTGTGCGGATCGCTGTCGTCGTGGGCACCCGCCCCGAAGCCATCAAGCTCGCCCCGGTCGCCGAACTCCTCGGCCACGAAGCGCTCATCGTGCACACCGGCCAGCACTACAGCGCTGGCATGTCCGGGCAGCTCACCCCGGACATCGTGCTCGACGCCCACGACGACCGCGACATCAGCCGAGGCCACCAACTCGGCGACCTCCTGACCGCCCTCGACCACGTCTTTGCTCGGCACGAACCCGCCGTCGTGCTCGTGCAGGGAGACACCACCTCGGCACTGGCTGGAGCGCTGGCCGCTAACGCCACCACCACACCGCTGGTGCACCTCGAAGCCGGTCTGCGCAGCTTCGACCGCGCGATGCCCGAAGAGCACCACCGTGTGCTTATCGACCATCTCGCCGACCTGTGCTGCGCCCCGACCGCGCTGGCCAGGGACAATCTCCTGGCTGAGCGCATCGCCCCGGATCGCATCAAGGTCACTGGCAACACCATCGTCGAAGCCGTCGCCACCGCGCTGCCCGCCGCACAGGAGCAGGCACGCATCCTCGGTGACTTCGTCCTGACGCCCGGCGGCTTCGTGCTGGCGACCATCCACCGGCCCGAAAACGCCGACCATCCCGTCAGCCTCGCCGCCATCCTGCGCCAACTGGCCGGATCACCCGTCCCAGTCGTGTTTCCCCTGCAGCGTGCTGCTCACCCTCATCCGCAACGCGGCGGGCCTGGTCACCGACTCGGGCGGCATCCAGGAAGAGGCCACGATCCTCAAGCGGCCGATCCTCATCGTCCGGCGCAGCAACGAACGCCCCGAAGTCGAACAAGCCTTTGGTAGCCGAACAGTCCCCACCGACGAGGGGATCGCCCGAACCCTCGCAACCTGGCTGAACGACGCCCCGACGATCAACGCCCGGCTGGCCGACCTCCCCAACCCCCTTTGGAGACGGCACCGCATCCAGCCGCGTCGTGCAGGCCCTGCGCGCCCGGTTCAGTGGCAGCGGCTACCAGCCCACCTAGGTACGCGAGGCGTAGAAGCCGCTCCTCACCGAGCCCACAGGTAACAGCCTGGTCTCAGCCGGCCGCGCTGGTGTCCAAAATCGACCGAAATATCGGCCTTCAGTAGTGCAGGGGTTTTCTGGCACGATGGAAGGGACGGCCGATCATGGTCACCACTCGCCGAATATCGACGAGACGCGATCACTGCATGATTGATCACAGCCATAGCACGGTTCTGTCACGTTTCGATCACCGCTGTCAATTTCGGGGCCGAAATTCGGAGTTCAGAGGTGCCGGGGATCTCTCGGCCGCTCCGGATGGAAGGCGGTGGTGATCATGGTGGACGCTGGTAAGCACGCCGATGGCCGTGGTGTCGTGGGTGCGGATGGGTTGGCGTCTCGTCCCGCGTCTGGGTCAGCGCAGCCTCGGCGTTCTGAATCCGCTGCCCCACCCGCCGAAGCCGCTGCTACTAAACCCGCTGGTCAGCGGTGGCATCGGCGGGAGCGGACGGAACGCCGACTGAGGAGTGATCCTCACCCATCCACACGTCGGGGGCGCGCGGGGCGCGGCGGCCGGCGGGCCGGGGAACCGGACGCAGCGTTGTGGTTCCGTCTGGTCGACCGGGATCGGCGACTGCTGGCCCTGCTGAGCGAGCACAAGGTGCTGACGACCAACCAGATCGCCGCCGTCGAGTTCCTGTCCGTGCGCCGCGCGCAGGACCGGCTGCGGCACCTGCGGGAGCTGGGCGTGGTGTTCGCGTTCCGCGCGTCCTACCTGCGCGGCGGGACAAGCCAAACCCGCTACGCGCTGGGCTACCTCGGCGCCCGGTTGATCGCGGCGCAGCGCGCGGAGCGCCCACCCGCACCGACGGCGTACACCGAGAGCCTGGAACGGCTGGCGCTGTGGCCGAAGCTGGATCACCAACTCGGCGTGAACGACTTTTTCTGCGCTCTGGCCGCCCACCGCAACCCCGCCCGGCTGCGCGAGGAGGGCCGCGATGGTGAGGTGAGCGGGCTGACCCAGTGGTGGTCGGAAAAGCGGTGCACCGAGTTCTTCTGGAAGTACCTGGGCGGCGGACGGGAAACCCGGCTGCGCCCGGACGGCTACGGCTGCTGGGAAGAGTCGGCACGTGTGGTGCGGTTCTTCCTCGAACACGACACCGGCACCGAGTCCCTGGCGAAGGCCACGGGCAAGATCGACGATTACGCCGCCTTCCCGACCGACACCTTCGGCGTCTTGCTGTTCTCGGTGCACTCGGCGAGGAGGGAGATCGCCCTGCGGGCGGCACTGCGCCGCGCCCTCGCCGGTGGAGATCCTGGGTTCGTGATCGCCACCGCGGCCCGCGACGGCAATACCTTCGGTCACAGTGACGGCCCGGCTGGGCCGGTCTGGGGCCTGTGGACGCCGCAGGGCGGCGACAGTGTGCCGCGCCGGTACCGCTTGGCTGAGCTGCCCCAACGTGGTCCCTCCGTCGAGCACAGCGCCTCGAACACCGACCAGCCACTCAACGAGGCGGCGTTCGACCGCATGGACCCGGAGATGTCGCGCCGCATCAACGCACCCCAGCCCGAACCGGCCGACCCGGCCGACTTTGCGGACGACGATGACGACCTCGACGACGTGACGCTCTACGACGACGCGGACGATGACGACGTGTACCGCGCGCCGGCAGCCCCGGCTCGGCCGGACGCGCGGCGGGCGCGCTGGGCCGCCTGAATCCCTTTCCCCGCAAGGGTTCCCGCCGTTTCCGCCTGCCCGGAGGAGGTGACCGACGATGACGTGACCCCTATGAGAACGACAGCGACGACGGCCGCGCCGGTCCGCTGGCTTCGGCCCGTCGTCCTTGCGTAGCAAAGAGAATCTGAATCCGTTGTACGTCGAGCTGCCCACCGTGGTCCCGCAACCGGCGAGACCGCACCGAGACCGCAGGCGAGACCGGCGAGACACGAAGTCTCGCACCCTGTCTCGCGGTCTCGACAGAAGTCTCGGCGAATGTCTCGGGTGGACAGTAGAAAGGGTTCAGTCGACCGGTGATCGCTGGCCCCGACGGGTGCTACGGCAGTCGGGGAGTCGAAGCGGCACAATGGTTGGAGCAGTTCAGACCGAACTGGCTCTTGAATCGCGCGTAGCGGCGCGGCCATCACCCCCATCACGAACCCTCCTGTGTGGAGGCTTCCGGGGTGCTGGTGACCAGAGGGCTGGCGGGTCCTGCTGATCGACGGTTGCCCAGTGACCGCTGACAGCCGCCCGCGACCTCCCGCCCGGAGCGGGCTCGCGGGCACCCGAGGTGCACCATGCCCCAGCACACACCCGACCACCCCGAACACGACCGACAGCAGGACAACGGCGGCGATGACGCCACCGTGCTCCCGTTCCGCACCACACGATCCTCCACACAGGACACCTGGCGCGTGGAGCGGATCGACACCGAACTGATGACCACCCAACAGTACGACCTCGCCGTCACCACCCTGGCCACGCTCATTACCCAGTGGCGCAACAACCAGGAAAAAGCGAAGGAGAACCAGGAAAAAGTCGCATAGTCCACGGTATTCCGCTTCCCTTTCTACGCCCGGCGAGGGATAATGAAACCACTACGGATACCGCCCGCGAGCTGCGGTTTTAAGTCCACACTAGTAGTGATCTAGTAGCCGCATAGTCGCCCTGTAGTAGCCGGAGAAACGGCTACTACAGGGCGCGCGGAAATACCGAACTGAGGGAGTCGGATAATGGCGCGATCCACGACCGCGCAGCGCACCAAGAAAGCCGCGATGACCACACTCGGCGATGATGTGCGGGTGGGGATCTACGTGCGGCGTTCCACCGACGACGAGCACCAGCCCTACTCGATCGAAGCCCAGGACACTCGGCTGGAAAGCTACATCGGCTCCCAGCCCGGCTGGCGGCTCGTGGCGCGGTTCCCCGACGACGCCTCCGGCGCCACCACCGAACGTGACGGGCTGCAACGCGCGCTCGCCGCCGCCCGTGCCGGGTTGATCGACGTGCTGCTCGTCTACCGGGTGGACCGGTTCTCCCGCAACCCGCGGGACATGGTGATGCTGCTCGACGAACTCGACCAGGCCGGGGTGGTGTTCCGCAGCGCCACCGAGCCCTTCGACACCTCCACCCCGATGGGCCGGATGCTGGTGCAGATGCTGGGCATGTTCGCGCAGTTCGAGCGGGACACGATCATCGACCGGGTCATCGCCGGGATGGAACGCAAGCACGCCAGGGGAAAGTGGAAGGGCGGTAAGCGTCCCTTCGGCTACCAGGTGGACAAGACCGCGCACACCCTCGTCGTGGACGAGCATGAGGCGGTGATCGTCAGGTTGATCTTCGACCTCTACACCAAGGACCGGCTCGGCTCCCGCGCCATCGCCAAGGTGCTCAACGACCGGGGCCACCGCACCAGCTCGGGTGGCAAGTGGTCCGGCTACCAAGTCATCCGAGCGTTGAACAACCGCGTGTATCTGGGGGAGTTGACCTTCCGGGCGACCACCGTGACCGACACCCACGCACCCATCATCGACCTCACACTGTGGGAGCAGGCCCAAGCCATCCTCGACGCCCGCGGCGAGTCCCACGCCCACCGCGCCGCGTCCGGCTCGGACTACGTGCTCACCGGCCGCCTGCGCTGCCCCCAGTGCGGCAAGGCCATGATCGGCACCCGCGCCACCGGCCGGAACAAGACCTACCGCTACTACACGTGCTGGAACCTTGCCCGTTACGACGCCAGCAAGTGCGACTTCAAGCGCTTGAACGCGGACGCCGTGGACGCGGCCGTCCTCGACGCCCTGGCCAGCTTCTACCGCACCCGCCACGACCTCATCGCCGACGCCATCGCCCACGAGCAAAAGCAACACCAGGCCGCGAACGCCGACCGGCACGCCGAACTCGCCGCCGTCGACAAAGAACTGACCAAGACCGGGCAGGCTATCGACCGCTACCTGACCGCCTTCGAGCGCGGCACGATGGACGAAGAACTCGTCGCCGACCGGCTCACCGAACTGCGCGCCAAGACCAAGCAGCTCCGCGTCCGCCGCGACGAACTCACCCTCGCGCTCGACGACGAACCGGCGGCGCCGGAGCCCGCTACCCTGGTGGCGGTGGCCGATCAGATCGCCGAGATCATCACTAGCGGCACCCACAACCAGATCAAGGCACTCGTGGAAGCCCTGGTCGCCAAGGTCACCATCACCGGACCCGACCGGCTCATCCCGGTCTTCTTCCTCCCCCAACCCCGCGACAACGACGGGGCCGCTCCCGCTCTACCAGCGGAAACGGCCCCGAACGGAGTGGTTCGCACAATGACTAAATCGGTGGAGCTGACGGGAATCGAACCCCTGACCTTCTCGATGCGAACGCAACCGGACATGCTAGGCCGTCCCGGTGATACCACCGGGACGGCCTCGGTGCAGCCGCCCCGGGGACCACAGCCCGGACCGCGGGCGGCACCGGCACCTGGGCTGCCCCATCTTTTCCGGATAAACCATCAGCCACCGCAATGACCCGGAGGGCGACGGTGACGACGTCCGGGACAGGATGCTGGGCCCCCGCCGTAGCAAGGCTCTGGACGAGGCCAGCCGGCGCACGAGAACCCGCGGCCTGCTCGATGGGCCATCGCAGCCGCGCCGCCAGCCCAGTGCACATTTTTCCCGAGCACCACGGCAGCCACCCAAGATAGCCCCCGACTCGCGCACGGCGAACCCTCCCCCTCACGCCGATCACAGTAAGGCCATGCACCCGATCATGGTCGACTTGATCCACCGATCCGCCGCACCGCTCGCTTCTGCCCCGCGAGGTCGAAGTCGGCGAACAACGCGTGCGTATAGGTAT
>JAFARZ010000241.1 GCA_019245115.1 Streptosporangiaceae bacterium
CCGGGCCAGCAGCCCGGGCAGCCGGCTCCGGCTGGTCACCACCACCAGGCACCCCGCCGCCCCCGGCAGCAACGGCCGCAACTGACCAGCCGACCCCGCATTATCCAGCACCACGATCATCCGCTTACCCGCCAGCAACGACCGGTAGCTGGCGGTGGCTTCCTCGGCGTCGCCGGGTGCCTGTGCTGAACCGGATGCCTGTGCTGAACCGGATGCCTGGGCTGAGCCGAGGGCGCGCAGCAGCCGGCACAGTGCCTCGCCGGGCGACAGCGGCGCGACGTCGGCGTGCCCGCGCAGGTTGACGAACAGCTGCCCGTCGGGGAAGCGGCCGGCGGCCTCGTGCGCGAAGTGCATGGCGAGCGCGGTCTTGCCCGCGCCGGCCGGCCCGGTGATGACGGCGATGATCGGTGCTGGCGCATCCTGCCGGGACAGCAGGGCTCTGAGCTGGCTCAGCTCGGCGGCGCGGCCGGTGAAGTCACTGGTGGCCGGGGGAAGCTGACGCGGGATCACCGTCCGGGCGCAGGCGGTCAGCGCGGGGTCGTCGGCCAGGATCTGCCGGTGGAGTTGCTGGAGTGGCGCGGAGGGCTCGATCCCGAGATCGGCGACCATCCGCTGGTGCAGCGTACCGAACTCCGCCAGGGCCTCGGCCTTCCGGCCCGCCCGGTACAACGCCAGCATCAGCTGGCCCCGCACCCGTTCGCGCAGCGGCTGGTCCGCGGCCAGGGTACGGAGCCGGCCGATCAGGCCGACGCTGCTGCCGAGCGCGAGATTGGCGTCGGCCCAGGCTTCCTCGGCCGCGAGACGGCGTTCGGTCAGGGCGGCGACGATCGCGGTGCTGTCGCCGTGCAGCGCGATGTCCCCGACCGGGTCGCCCCGCCACAGCGCGAGCGCCTCGGACAGCAGCCGGGCCGCCTCCGCGGGGTCGCCGCGGTTGAGCGCTTCGTGGCCCCGTGCACTCAGATCGTCGAACACGGCGAGGTCGAGGTCGCCGGGTCCTAGGACCAGCCGGTACCCGCCCGGTTCCCTGGCCAGCCGCGGGATCTGCCCGGTCTGGTTGAGACCGAGCGCCTCACGCAGCTTGGCCACGTACGTTCTCAGCACCCCGGCCGCCGAGTGCGGTGGCTTGCCGGGCCACAGGGCCGCCTCCAGCAGGCCCGCGTTCACCGTCCGGTTGGCGTGCAGCAGCAAGACCGCGAGCAGCGCGCGCGGTTTCGGCGCACGCAGGACAACTGACTCGCCCGCATCACCTCGGATTTCGAGTCGGCCCAAAATCAGGAACCGCACGAAAGCTCCCCATCGCCAAGTCAACGGCTACCTCATTCTGTGGTACGGAAAGGCGCGGGTACAGGTTCAACGTGCGGGCTAAGTCAGCAGAGCACAGGGCATGCCGGCAAGATGCGGTTACGAGAACGTTATCCCCATTCACCGACCGCTATAACTGGGGAACACCCTGGGTTATTATTCGTATTCACCCGGGGATTTCCCCGCTGCCAGCCAGCCATTTCGTCGGCTAACGTTTTTGGCGTCCTGGGTAAGGGAGCGCCCTGTAGTAAGGAACCTGACGAAATGGACGGCTTGGTACTGGCGGATCGGGTCTGTGTGAAATTTTCATGCCGGCCGGGACGGTGACGGCCGCCATGCCCGCTGATCACTCGGTGTCCACTGACTACCTGCGTGCGCTCAAGAAGGCCCTGACCGGCTCGGACGGCAAGCAGCTGGTGCTCCTGTGCAATTTCGAGGCCGAGCTGCAGCGCATGGAGGAGCTGGGATGCCTTCTCGCCGCACGCGACGATGTGCTGATACTCAAATACCCGCTTGACCCCGACTATGCGGCGTACCTGACCAAGGTCGGGCTCCCGCCGCCCACCGTGGCCGTCCCGGAGAACGTGGTGCCGGGCCGGACCACCACCGAGGATGTGCTGGACTCCCCGATCCTGCTTGACCGTCTGTCGCGGCTCGCCCGTGACGGCGCTCTCCTGCTGCCCGTGACGACCACCGCTGCCGAGGAGGAACTGGCCGGGAAATGCGGGCTGCCGCTCGCGGTTCCCGGGGCCGCCACGTTCGAGCGCGTCAACAGCAAGATCTACGGTCGTCGCTTGTGCAGCGATGCCGGGATCCGCCCGGTTCCCGGCCACTGCTGCGAGAGCGTCACCGAGCTCGCCGGGATCCTGCGCGGATACAAGCCGGTGCTGGAAGCGGGCGGCCGGGTCGTGGTCAAGGATGCGTTCGGGGTGTCCGGCAAACGGCTGGTCGTGCTCGACCATCCGGCCAGAGCCGACCAGCTACTCCGGATGATCCAGCGGCGGGCGGCCGATGCCCGGCTCAACCTGGTGGTCGAGGAGTGGATCGGCAGGCGATACGACCTCAACTACCAGGTGACCGTATCCCGTGACGGCGGCATGAACCTGGATTTCATCAAGGTGGCGCTCAACGAGAAAGGCATCCACCGGGGACATGTGATGCCGGCGCCGCTGACCCGCGTGCAGCGAGGCGAGATCGAGTCCGCCGCGATCGAGGTCGGCAAGCGCCTGCATGCGGATGGCTTCTTCGGCGTCGTTGGGATTGACGCCATCGTGGGCGCGGACAACACGATTTATCCGGTGCTCGAGATCAATGCCCGGCTGAACATGTCCACCTACCAGGGCAGCGTCCTGGAATTGCATCAGCCGGCCGGCTACATGGCCCTGGCCCGGCACTATTCGCTGCATACCGGCGAGCCATTGACATTCAGCCGCCTCAGCCGCGCGCTGGGTCACCTGCTTGAGCCAGGCGGGTCCCAGTACCTCATCATCACCTGCTTCGGCACCGTCAACGCGAATGCTGAATTTGGCCTGGGCGGTGATGGCCGTCTGTACACGATCCTGTTCGCGGCCAGCCAGCCACGGCTGGCGGCCCTTGACGGTGCCGTGCAGGCAACGCTCAGCCGGCTGTGCGATGGGTAGCAGAAGCTCCGGCGGCGAACCGGCCAGTGCGGCGACTGACCGGTTCGTCGTCGGTCTGCTCGACCTCGACGGCGGTCGTCAGGCGAGCTGAGTGCGGATCATCAGGGTGGCAAGTTCCGTCCGGGAGGACACGGCGAGCTTGCCGAAGATGCTGGACAGGTGCATCTCGACCGTCTTCTCCGCTACCGAAAGCTGCCGCGCGATCGCGCGGTTGGTCAGGCAGTTCCCTACCAGGGTGGCCACCTGCAGCTCCCGGTTGGTGAGGCCGGATAGCCGGCCGTAGCCGCCGCGCTCGAGCCTGCTGCCCCCGGCCGGATCGCGAACGCCAGTCCGCGGTTCCGCTGGGCGCGGACGGACGGGCCGGGTGGCGGATGGCCAGGTTCGCCGCGCGGCCACCACGTCCTCCCAGGCGTCCAGCGGTTGCCAGTAGCCGTGATGCTGGTAGGCCATGAGCTCGCCGTCCGCGATCAGGTTCCGCATGGGTTCGGCCTCGAGCATCACGTCCGCGCCAGGCGCGACGTAGTCCCGCACGGCGGCTTCCTCGAGGACGAAGAAACCGATGCTGACCAGGCTGGACGGGTTCTCCGGCTGGCCGCCGAAGCCCAGCACCTTGTGATCGTCCGCGAGCGTGACGCGCCCGGGGGCGGGGGGCGGAACCGCCACCGCTACGGTGGCCAGCCGCCCATGCGCCCGGTGAAATCTGATCAGGTCCGCGGCGTTCACGTCGGCCAGCCCATTGCCGTAGGCGACGATTATCGGCCACCGCGGCACAAATGACGTCGCGTTACGCAGTCGCGTGCCGGTACCCGAGAGTTCCCCGGTGTCCGCGCAGGTAATGGTCCATCCTTCCTCGGGAAGCTCGTCGAGAATCCGCACGGTGGGATCGCTGCCCAGCCGGATCGTGAAGTTGACGCTGCGCAATTCCAGGCGCAGGAAGTAGTCCTTCACCTGCTGTCGCCCCGGACCGCTGAGCGCCAGCACGAACTCGGTGCTGCCGGAATCGGCGAACTGGCGCATGATGTGCACGAGCAGCGGACGGTCCGCGATGCTGAGCAGCGGCTTGGGCACCGCCGTGCCGCGATCTGCGATGTAGTCGCCCGCGCCGCCGCACAACAGCACCACGGGAGGAGTGGACCCAGCCGGTACGGTGATCTGTGCGCGTTCCACTGATGAAGCATCTCGTGCCGATGTTCAGTCCGCGCACAACGCCAGTACACGTCCCGGCCGGCACGTGACACTTTCGACGGCGCGGTCAGCTGATGCAGTCGCGGACTTCGACGCTGGTGACCGGGGGCTGGATGGTCCCGGAGCCGTCCTGAGGATCCACGGCGATCTCCGCTTGCGGGCAGCGGCCATACTGTCCGGGCGTCCAGTTCAGCGTGTTCCCGGTAACGGTCGCGTTGAGCATTCCGCTGACCGCGATAGCCTCGGTCGCGCTGGCGGTGAGCGTATTGCCGGTGAAGGAAGCGCCGCTGCCGATGTTGGCAGGGTTGTTGGGACTGTCGAACCATGCGGCCGATCCCACCGACAGCCCGATGTGATAGTAAGCGCCCGGACCGGTCCACAGTGTGTTGGACCGTACGGAGGCTCCGGCGAAGCTGGGGGAGTTCGGCGGGTTATTCGACAGCGGGTCGGCCACGATGCCGCCGAAGGCAGGGTTTCCGGCGTTCAGGATCGTGTTGTCCGCGACGGTGGATTTCTGGTCGGCGGGATAGGCCCGGAACAACACGATGCCCACGTCGGTGGCGTCGATCACGGTGTTGTTCTCGACGGTGGCGTTCTCACACGCCACGCTCAGTCCGTCGGACCAGTCGCCATTGGTGTGGCTACTGGAGTAGGCCGTGACCAGGTTCCCGGTGATGGTCGTGCTACCGCACGGCACGTTCGCGGGCAGGAACTCGGCCGTGCCCAGTGCGTGCAGGTTGGTGAAGCCGATGGCGTTGGACAGCCGGTCCGAGGAGACGGTGTCGCCTGAGCCGCTGGCTGTTTCGACGTTCACCGTATCGCCTTGGTGATCGGTGGGCCCGGTGCGCTGGCCGTCGACCCATACGTTGAGCAGCTTGGCCCCGCTTTCCACTTCGACCACGGCGGCGCCGGTGGTGCCTTCGCCGAAGCCCGAGGCCCGCACCAGCCGGCCCATCGTCGCGTACTGGTTCGGGGTCGGCTGGCCGACGGTGGTCAGCGTCACCCCGGACGGGATGTCCAGGCCGGCCTGCCGTGTCCGGGGTGGGCCGATTGTCTGGGGAGTGTCGATGGAGACGACCACGTGCTGGGCGAGGGTGACGGTGGCATCAGTCGCCTTAGCGTTGTCCAGCATGGTCTGCAGCTGCGTCTGAGTGCCGCCGGTGAAACAGAACTGGCCGGTGCAGGACTGGCCCAGCGGGATCGTGATGGCCGGCCCGGCGCCGAAGTTGTAGGAGCCTTCGGTGCAGAACGTGGCGGCGTCACTGGTGAACTCCGGGCTGGTGAACAAGTCGGTCACCACCGTGTTCCATGGCGTTGGGGGTGTTTCACTGAGCAGGCCCAGGTAGTGGGTGTATCCGCTGGAGTCCGGTTCCCTGTCCAGCGCGCCGCGGTACAGAGCGAGCAGCCGCGCGGCGTTGTCGTATCCCAGGCCGTTGAACTCGCTCGATTCGTAGATCGGCTCGCCCTTCTGCGCCAGTGTGGTCGCGCTGCACCCGTTGGACTGGAAGAACGCCACCATGTTGGCCCAGGCGCTCTGGTCAGGGGCTCGGCCGAGGCCTTCGGTATAGACCTTGGCGATCCACTGGGACGGGACGACGGTCGCGGCGGCGGCGGCCGGGCTGGGCACCCCCGCTAGTGCGATGACGAACGTCGGAACGACTAGCGATATCGCGGCCAGCACTCGCAGGCGTGACCAGGCAGACATATGACCTCCCGCAGATTACGGCACCTGTGTCTTACGGCACCTGCGTCCGCGCTACCCCACGTCAAGATCCACACCGGGCGGTTACATAAGTGTGTCTATGTCGGCAGATCGTCCAGGGGCTAGCTGAGGGCGAGCTGCTGGGCTGGGGTGCCGTTGCAGGTGTAGATCTGTAGCTGCGTGCCGTCGGCGGTGTTGTCGCTGGGGTCGTCGAGGCACAGCCCGGACTGGGGGTTGAGCAGGGAGCCGTTGGGCTGCTGGACCCAGACCTGACCGCCGATGCCGTTGCAGTCCCACAGTTCGACCTTCGTGCCGACGGCTGTGCCATCGCCGTCGATGTCCAGGCAGCGGCCGAGCGTGCTGAGCGAGCCGTTGGAGTTGTGGTACCAATGCTGGTCAATGGCATAGGACTGGCAGCCCCACAGCTGTACGAAGGTGTAGTCGCCCCCGGTGTCATCCCCCGCCACGTCAACGCACTGGCCG
>JAFARZ010000331.1 GCA_019245115.1 Streptosporangiaceae bacterium
CCACCTCGTCGAGCTGGCGCGCGGCGGCCAGTCGCGGCATGTCCAGCGGATGGGTGAGCGTGTGGTTCTGGATCGAGACGAAGCCGGTCTGGTAGAGCTGCTCGAAGTAGGCGTAGTCGTCCCTGATCAGCACGTCGGCCAGGCAGATGGTGAGGGGAACCTTGATGTCCGTCACCATCTGGATGAACCGGGGATCCTTCTCGATGCCGTCATCGATGGTGACGAACACGATCTTGTCGCTGACCGGGACCCGCGAAAAGACCCCCGGATGCGCCGAGCTGAGGTGGACCGGCTTGACCGCTGGCGGCGCCGGTGGCGGCGCGAAGGGCCGCAGGCCCTGGTACCGCCGGGCGAGCAGCTCCGCGTCCACGCCGGTCCCGGTTCTGGTGCTGCTTCTCCCGGCCTCTGGCGACTGGCCGGGCTGCCCCGACTGGCCGGGCTGCCCAGACTGGCCGGGCTGGCCCGGCGGGCTGGGCTGGCCGCTGCACGCCGCCGCGAGCGAGCCAAGCGAGGCCAAGGCCGCCACGCCGCCCATGAGACCGCGGCGTGACCACACTCGCTCATTACCTGCCCCTGCGGGCCTGACCGCCCGGAATTCCGCCGGGTGCGGCCGCCCCCGCCCCCGGCTGATGTCGTCGTTCATCGTGCTGCCTCCCGTACGGTGAAGTTATACCGGACGGGGCCGATCGCCGTGCGATGTGGCGGCACGGATGCGAGGATGAAGTATGGCCCGTGATCGTGATGTCGCGGCGTTCGGCGAGCGTGCGCAAGGCTACGACGAGGGCTGGCGGGGCCGGATGCATCACCAGATCGCTGATGGCGCGGCGGATCTGGCTCGTGCCTGCGCGCCAGCGCCGAGGAGCGTGCTCGACGTCGGGTGCGGGACCGGTTACCTGCTGGGCCGGCTGGCCGCCTGTTTCCCGCAGGCCGAGGTCCTGGCCGGGATCGACGCGGCGCCTGCCATGATCGAGGTGGCCCGGGCCGCTGCTGCTGATGACCGGTTGCGTTTCGTGGCGGGCACGGCCGAGCGGCTGCCCTGGCCCGCGGCGTCCTTCGACCTGGTGGTCACCACGACCTCGTTCGATCACTGGGCCGACCAGCGAGCAGGGCTAGCTGAATGCGCCCGGGTGCTGGCGCCCGGAGGCTGCCTCGTCTTGGCCGACTTGTTCTCGGCCCTGCTGCTGCCGACCCTGCTGGCCGGCCGGCGAGCTAAGGCACGCACCAGGCGGCGGGCAACCCGCCTGCTGACGGCAACGGGACTGCACTCACCGCACTGGCATCGCCTGTACGCCGTCATCATCCAGGCTGTCACAGCGACGAAATAGCAGTCGCTGAGTTCGTGACACGCGCGATGATTTTACGACGTCAACTGTGCCGATTGCCGCGTGATGAACTGTGGTAGGTCGCAAGCGTTCCAGTCCCGTCTGATTCGTCATCGCCACGTCTTGAGCCTCGGCTACTCGCATTGCCGTGGCTCGGGCGGCAGCTGGATTGACACGGCCTGGCAAACATGCGTGCCAGCGTTGGCGGATGTACCTCCTGGTCGTCCGCGTCTTGCCGCCGGCACTTCACGCAGTGTCATCTGTGGGCGAAGCGCTTGACGGAGACCGGGCACCTGGGGAAGAGTCTGGTTCACGGCGGTGGCCGGCCGCCGAGCTGTGGAACATCTGCCCCAGCCGGGGTTCCATCGGCGAAGGGGATTCGCCCTCTCGGTCGTCGATGTCGCAGGCCATCTTCCAACACCGCGTCGCTGGGGGACGAGGGTGTCAAGGGGAGGCTTGTCCAATGACCAGGGACGCCAGCTTCAAGAAGGTTGTCCGGCGCCACGCCGGGGAGACTGGGCAGCGCTACACCCAGGCGCTGGCGGATCTCGAGGGTCTGGGTGCGCGAATGCATCACGAGCCAGTTCCTGAGCGGCTACTCGCTCATCTACGGGATCGCTACGGCATTGACCCGGTCGGGGCGACGAAGCTCAGTGTGCACAAGACCTACGTGTTCCGCATCGACCGCAATGACGGCAGCCCGTGGGTCGCCCGCGCGTTCCCGCCCTCCCGGCCGCGTGCCGGTGCTGAAGGCGACGCCGCGATCCTCAGGTTCCTGGAGCGGCAGGACTATCCCGCGGAGCGCCTGGCGGCCGACGATGCGGTATCTGACTTCGATGGCAGCGCGGTCCTGGTGACGCGGTTCGTTGAAGGCGCCCGGCTCCCTGACGGTGCCGCGAAGTTCGCCATGATGGGTGAACTGCTCGGACGGCTGCACGCGCTGCCGTACGACGATTCGGCCGGCCGCCCGGGCGGGGCGAGTGGTGAGGACCCGAGCCGTGAGGGCACGCCGCGTCAGGACCTGCTGGCGGCCCTGTCGTTTCTCGACGCCGTCGACACGAAGGTCACGGCCGCCGACCGCGAGCGATTCGAGCGGCTCCGCGACCAGGTGCGCGCGGCCGACGACGGTCACGGCCTTCCGGAGGGCTTGCTCCACGGAAACCTCCTCCATGCCCCCGATCACGCCGTCCTGAGCGGACAAGGGCCGGTCGCGATCAACTGGAAGGCGTCCGGGCGCGGACCGCGCCTCGCCGACTTCGCTTACCTGATCTGGGGCACGGGTTCGTGGAACCCGCGCCGGCCGGACCAGGAGCGGATCGACGCTGCCGTCAGCGCCTACCGTCGGCATGTCGAGCTGACCGGCGACGAACTCGGCCGGCTCGAGGCGGTCATGTATATCCGGACGCTCTACCTCGCCTGTTTCGGCTACCGGCGCGCCGTAACCAACGGCTCGGCATTCAGCGAATGGGGCTTTATCGAACCACCCGGGTACTTCAGCTCCACCGCGGCCGCGGTCCGGGCCGCGTTCGGCCGGTAGGCCGCCGGTGCGGCAGGGGAACGACGGTGGTCCGAGAGCCATCGGGCGAGCCTGCCGATGACCGGCCCGCACGCGATCAGTGGTCCAGCAGGTGTCCCAGATCACTCGTCCCAGACTGTGCGCGTGGTCAAGGCGGCTTGTGTAAGATTTCACAAGCCGCCTCCGCAGAAACGCGCTTCAGATACCGCACACAGGATCGTTGCCCGGCGAGGAGAGCGGTGCAAGAACGGGATATCTGCGTCGCCCCGGCTTTAGGACATCGGATCATCAGGATCGGCTGGTGAGTTCGGGCCGACTAGGTCGTCGACCTCGTGCGACCGCAGGTACACATCGTGGTACTCGGGGTTTCCGGTTTCCTGGAGGACGTCGGCCAGGTCGCGCAGGGCGACCGACAGCTCGTAGGAGGGGTCGCCATAAACCTCCTCGCAGTAGGTCACCAGGCCCCGGAAGACTTCTTCAGCGGCGCCCAGCTGGCCCAGGCGCCGCAGCGCGTGGGCGCGGTTCATCGTGATCTGCCGCCAGCCGTAGTCGCCGGGTCCGACCTGTGCGAGCGCCTCGTCCAGCAGCGACACCGCCTGGCTGGGCGCATCGCCGGGTAGCCCGGGCGCATCCCCGAGCAGGTAAGCGCCGTAGTCGTTGAGGATCTCCACCATCGTCTGCCGGACCTCTGGCTCCGGCCGCCGTGCCATAACCCGCCTGATGATCGCCAGGGCCTCCCGGTGCGCCGCGTCGGCCTCGGCGTATCGCTTCCAGGATCCGAGGATGTTGCCTTTGATGCCCAGGCTCCCGGCGTAGTCCTCGTGTTCGGCGCCGAGGCTGTCGCGGGTAACCTGCAGTGACCGGTCCATGGCGTCCACCGCGTCGCCCAGGCGGTGCGCGAAGCGCAGCGCCATCGCATAGTTCCCGAGATAGATGGCGTATTCCTGCAGATCGGGCCGGCCCGCCCGGTCAGTCAGTGTGATGGCCAGCTCCCCGGCCTTAATCGCCGCCTGTGCGTCGTTTTCCGCTTCCCGGTAGTAGACGGCCAGCCGGTCCAGCAGGTGTGCGGCGTCTTCTAGGCGGACGCCTAGCCGTTGCGCGTGCCCGAGGGCCGCGTCCAGGTGGGGCAAGGCCGGACGCCATGCGTCCCACGCCTCATAGTGGTGGGTATTGGCCGGCAGCGCCGCCCGCATGAAGCGGACCGCAAAACTCGCCGCGCTGCGCTCGGCCGTATCACTGAGCCGACGCCGCACCTGCTCCTGCGTTCCCTGGCTGCAGGTCACCGCTTCTGGGTCGGCGGCGGCCAGGGCGCGGTGAACGAGGCTCCCGGCCAGGCGAGCCATTTCCGCCTCATGCCGCACCGTCCGGCGCAGCGGTGACGGGAGAGCCTCCCAGCCGTCACGAAGGAGGGACAGGGGCAGTGGAGCTGGCGCCAGGAAGCTGAGCAGTGTGACCAGCTGGCGGGGCGCCCGGTCCTGATCCCGCATCAGCCGCCGCCATTCGTAGTCGAAGCCTGCCTCGGCCAGGGCCGGTGCCGAGGCTCCCGGCTCCAGCAACGCGGCCGTCACCCCGTAATAGACCGCCGTGACGCCCGGCTCGCTGGCCCGCAGTGGCCGATTACCCGGCAGCCACATGACCCCGCGTACCCGCAGTGTGGCCGCCGCCTTGGTCGTGCTGTCCGATCGGCCCGGAAGCAGATCGGGAAACCGGCGGGCCAGCTGATCCGGGTAGAGCCCTTCGGACAAGGCCGCAGCCCACAGCAGGACTGCCTTGTCAGCCGGGCTTCCCGCGGCGGTCGCCGCGGCTGGCGGCAGCTGCCCGCGTAGCACGTCCAGCGCTGTAGCCGTCCGCTGGACAATCCATTTCCCGCGGGCGAGCCCGTCACCGGTCAGCCCGAGACCGCCGAATGCCGGATGGCCGGCCACCGCGCGCAACGCCTTGCGCTCTTCATCTGGCATCGAATGGTCCCTGGCACGCATGACGTCGCGCACCGCCAGCAGGCCACCGCGAAACCGCTCCCAGACCTCCTGGCTGAACGCATCCACCACCGGGCTCCCGCCGACCTTCATAAATCCTGCCGTAGTTTCATAACTACCTCTCCCGGCAAGCTGGACCCATGAACGACAAGGCGGCCAACGACAAGGCGGCCAACGACAGGGCCGTAGCCGAACAGGGCTGGGGACCGACGTTGCGTTTGTCCACCCTGGTGCTCGTCCGGGGCCTCGCCCGGCGGCTGGCTACCGCCCGCGAAGGGCGGCGCGGCGGGAAAGCCGCCGCCGCGATCACCACCCTGGCCAGTGCGGCAGCCGGCGGCTATGCCAAAGCCCGCGGCTGGATATGACCCACCGTCGAGACGCCTGAAAACCGCGCGCTTAAATGGGACAGGACGGCTCCTGACGGCTGATCATCGCCTCACTTGAGCAGCTTCTGCACCTCACGAAACTTCGAATGCCGGGAGTCGCGCAGCCACTCGAAGAGCACCATCTCCGATGTCACGATTTCCACGCTATGCTGCCTGGCCTCGCTGTCACAAATAGCAGGCATAAGCCTCTGCTGGAAATCGATCAGCAGCAACGCGGCGCCCTCGACGGAAAGTAGCACACACTGACGCTACAGCATCCAACAGGACAAACCGTGCCAGACCGCTGCCGGGAGCGCGGCCCGGAAGAGTTATGGACCATCCGCGGGTCGCCGTGGGGTGCCGGTAACCGGACGGCTGATTCCGGGTGCGCGGGATGCTGTCAGCCGGGGGAGGGTTTTTCCGCCGGGTACATGATCGGGCTTATCAGGTACCGGGTCCGGTCCGATGTGGCCGGATTGTCCAGCAGAGGGGCGATTGCGTCGCGTAGCCCGGTGATCATGGCGAGGAGTTCGTCGCGGGTGAGCCAGATGGCGCGTTGCTGGGCCATCCCCCTGGCCGAATACGAGATACCGCAGCACGTCGACCGGCTGTCGTCGCTGGCATCGCCGGGTGGTTGAGGCGGTGAAGGCACTTATCCGTCAAGTTTGTTGATTGACAAGTAACTTGACATTTGTGGGCTGGGCTGCGTAGGTTGAGCGCATGACAGCCAGCCTTACCGGGGGTACGGCTCCCGACGGCGCTGATCCACAGGGCGACATCAGCATCCCCGCGCTGCTGCGCGGGGCACGCGGGAGCTACGCCCATGCGATCGCCGCGTTCCTGGCCGAGGCCGGGTGCGATGACCTGCCGCAGAACGGGCCGTTCGTCCTCGGCGGGATGGCCAGGCACCGAGCACCGGCCGTGGACATGATCCGAGGTCTCGGGGTCACCCGGCAGGCGGCGAGCCAGCTCATCGACACCCTGGTCGTGCGAGGCTACCTCAGCCGCGAGGTCAACCCCGCGGACCGCCGTCGGCTGAACATCGAGCTGACCGACAGGGGGCGGGCCGCCGCCGAGGCGATCGCGGCGGCGGTCG
The DNA here is from genome assembly GCA_019245115.1 of Streptosporangiaceae bacterium. GTDB lineage: Bacteria > Actinomycetota > Actinomycetes > Streptosporangiales > Streptosporangiaceae > JAFARZ01. The sequence goes on from JAFARZ010000331.1 coordinate 6,276, forward strand.
GGCGGGTCGACGAGGAGCTGACCGCGATGATCACCCCGGCCGAGCTGGCCGGACTGCGGGCCGGGCTTATAGCCCTCGCCACGATCAAGGAAAGGACCAGGTGCGATGGCCAGCCGAAGGACATATGACATCCCCCTCGGGCGCCTGTTCAGCGTCGCACCGGCTGCCGGAGGTGAGAGGGTGGCCAGCGAGGATCCCAGTGCCGCGCACGATCAGCGTGTCTTCGAGTTCACCACCGCCCTCAACCAGGGGGACGCGGTCCGGCTGCGGGAGCTGCTCGCGGCTGACCCGGGCCTGGCGGCGAGCCTCATCAACTCGCGCACCCCGCTGCACCTGTTCGCCGACGCGCCTGGCCACCGGCCCGACCCGGCCGGGGTAGTGTCCGCGCTCTGTGAGGCGGGCGCGGACCTCAACGCTCATGCGGTCGGGATGTGGCACCACGAGACCCCGCTGCACTGGGCGGCGAGCAACGACGATGTCGAGCTCATCGACGCGCTGCTCGACGCAGGCGCTGACATCGAGCACCCCGGCTCGTCCATCAGCGGCGGCCCGCCGGCCGAGTCCGCCCTGGGCTACGCCCAGTGGAAGGCCCTGCGCAGGCTCTACGAGCGCGGCGCCGTGATGAACCTGTCACGCGCGGCGGCACTCGGCCTGATGCCGCTGGTAACTGAGCTCGCGACGGCGGCCCCGCCGCCGGACGGCGAAGAGCTAGCTATCGCGTTCTGGAACGCCTGCCGCGCCGGTCAGCTCGAAACCGCCCGTTACCTGGCCGGACGTGGCGCCGACATCAACTGGGCCGCCCCCTGGTCCGGCGAGACCCCGCTCGACGCGGCCCGCGACAAACACGAACGCGCGGTCGTCGCCTGGCTAACCGAATCCGGCGCCACCTCGCGGTGAGGGCATGCGGATCCGGAACGGATCCGTGCGTGAATCCGGTCGGCCGGGCTGGTCTCCCGCGTTATGGTCGAGAGCGTGACTGGTGTGGTGGCGCGTTACGACCAAATCGCCGATTTCTACGAACAAAGGTCCGGCAAGACAGTCAGCGATCCGGCCACCGCGGCTGTGCTGGATCTGGCCGGGGACGTCGGCGGGCTGCGGCTGCTGGAGGTCGCCTGCGGGCAAGGCCGGGTGGCACGGGAACTCGCGCGCCGCGGCGCAACACTCACCGCGCTCGACATCTCCCCAGCCCTGCTGGCCAAGGCACGGATTTACGAGACGGCTGAACCGCTGGGCATCTGCTATCTGCGCGCCGACGTGACGACCAGCGGCGTGCTTACAGGCCAGGTGTTTGACGGCGTGGTATGCAATTACGGACTGTCCGACATCGACGACCTCGATGGCCTGCTGGCCAACGTCGCCCGGTTCCTGAACCCAGATGGCTGGTTCGTGTTCTCGCTTTTGCATCCCTGTTTTCCCGGCTGGGACAGCGACGCGCCCAGTAGCTGGCCGCCAGATCAGGGTTATTACCAGGAAGGATGGTGGCTGGCCAGTAACACCGGGTATCGCTGCCGGGTCGGCTCCAGCCACCGGATGATCTCGACCTACCTCAACTCCCTGGTCCGGCACGGACTGGTGCTGGACCGGGTCGCCGAGCCGCCGCCCAGTCCGGAAATGGAACAGCGGCGCCCTCCCGGCGCTGCGCCTGTGCCGTTCTACTTCGCCGCTCGCTGCCTGCGGCGATAGACCGTGATCCGCCAGCGCCAGGTAGCGATGTCCTGCGCGCCACTGGCAGGGTGCCGGAGAGCAGGCTCCGAAGCCATCAACCCTGATTCCGCCTTTGTTCCCCGAGATCACGATATCCACGACGCTCCTGGTCGCCGGATTGGTGTTCGCCGGGGGCAGCGCGGCCCCAGATACACAGCTCCTACGGGTCGCTGGTGGCCCGGACCAGGAACATCCAGGCTTCCGGGGCACGTACGTCGATCGGCTGCCAGCCGAGCCTGGCGTAGAACGCCCGGGCGTTGGTGTTCGTGATGCGGACACCGAGATGGCACGACCTCGCGCCGGCCGCCGCGATCGATGCCAGGAACGCGCCCATCAGCGCCCGGCCATGGCCAGATCCCTGGTACCCGGGAAGGATGTTGATGTGCAGGTGCGCCGGATATGCGGCCAGCTCAGGACGTATCATCCGCTCGGGATGGAACATATCGGACAGCCGCTGGTCTTCTGCGGTCACCGGCGGTTCCGGTGGCGGCTGATACCGGCTGGCCAGCAGCGGGATCCAGCGTGCCCGGTAGGCGGCGACGAACGCCGCTGTGTCCGGGGTGCCGATGATGTAGCCGACGACCCGGTCGCCATTGTCGACGACGTAGGCATGCTCCGGCTCAAGCAGCAGGTAAGGCGCCGCGAACATGTCCGGTAGCAGCTCATCGGTGCTGTACAGGCCGACGGCGCCCTGTCCGCCGTTGCCGGTGCGGACGCACACGTCATAGACCGCAGCCCGGTCGCTGTCGCGGTATCGGCGGATCGTCGCGTTCAAGCCTCCAGCTTAACGAGCGTCATCGTGGTGCCTTCCGGAAGCGGCGTCGGCTTTCGCCATCGCGTGCGCCGGCCGGGGACCGCAGACCGGGCCTTGGGTCAGTTGGCGAATCGGGCGGCGAGTTCGGCTATCCGGTTGGGCCGGTGCTCCAGGCGCATCCGGCCGGCGCGTTCTAGCAGGCTCATGCCGTGTAGTGCGCTCCAGAGCAGTTCGGTCGCGGTTCCGTCGTCATTATTGCCGAGTGCGGCACCCAGCGCGTTGAAGCCGGAGCGCAGTTCGGTCTCCGCGTCCTCTTGCGCGAAGCGCGCGTCGATCGGCAGCTGGAACATCGCCTCGTAGAGCGACGGATGCGTCGCGGCGAAGTCCAGGTAGGCGCCGGCGACCGCTGTGACCGCCTGCGGGCCGGTCTTGCCTGCCATGGCCGCCCGCGTGGCCGCCGCCAGTTCCGCGAAGCCGGCCAGTGCCACCGTGCGCATGATCTCGGTTTTCCCGCCCGGGAAGTGTCCGTAGAGCACGGGCTGGGTGTATCCGATCGCGTCGGCGAGACGCCGCGATGTGACCGCGGTCCACCCGTCGGCCTCGGCCATGGCCCGGGCTGTGTCGAGTATCTGCTGCCTGCGCTCGGCTATGCGCTGCGCGCGGGCACCTGCCGCCATGGTTCCTCCGGTTGCATTCTGGGTCGTGACAACCCATGTTAGCAGTGCTATATTTCTAGCGGCGCTAGAAATATAGCACTGCTAGAAAGGGGATTGTCATGGTCACCGTGCTCGCTGTCATCACCGCAACCGTCGCCGGCGTCATGGTTGGCGTCGAGTTCGACGTCGCCGTCTTCGTCAACCCGATCCTGCTGCGGCTGCCCGCCGGATCCGCACTTGAGGCCCGCGCCGATGGCGCCCGGGTGCTCGGCCGCCTGATGCCGTTCTGGTACTCCGCGTCCCTGCTCCTCACGGCCTGGCTGGCCGCCGTTAAGTGGGGCGGGCTGGCCGGCGGCGCCGCCGTAGCGGCAGCGGCCCTGCTCGCCCTGAGCGTCGTCCTGTCGCTCACCCTGCTCGTCCCGATCGCCAACCGCTCCGCTACCTGGACAGCCGACGACCACCCCGCCGACTGGCGCGAGCAGCTGCAACGCTGGGACCGGCTGCACTACGCGCGGGTGGCGATCATCGTCGCAGGGTTCGTGCTGATACTCGTCGCCGGGACAGTCGCCTGAGCGCGGGCCACAAGGACGACGGCTGGGAAAGGTCGAGCGCGCCGAGCACCTCAGGGTGCCGCAGGACCTCGGCAGGCTGGCGCAGATCGCCGAGCGCTATGCCGCCCTGCTCCGCCGTGCGCCGTATGGCCGAGGTCCTGACCGGCTACTGGCATTATGACCGGGTGCATTTTTCACTGCGTACCGGATCGGAAGCCGATGTCCCAGCTCTCCTGGGGCTGTGGCAGGAAGCGGCGGAGAACAACAGCCGGCCCCCGGATACCGGCGAGGCGGTGACTGCGTTGCTCAACCGCGATCCGGAGGCCCTGATCATCGCTGAACACGACGGCACGCTGGTCGGATCGATCATCGCGGGCTGGGATGGCTGGCGATACCATCTGTACCGGCTCGCGGTCCGGCCAGGCTGGAGACGGCAGGGCGTCGGATCCGCGCTTCTTGATGCCGCGGAAAACAGGCTCATCGCCATGGGCGCGACCCGGATCGACGCGATGGTGCTCGACACCAACGATCTTGGCCAGAATATGTGGCGTGCGCGCGGATATAGCCCGCAGGGCGACTGGCGTCGCTGGGTGAAGCGTTGCAGAACGTGAACCCGTAGCCTGTCGAGATGAACTCTCCGACGATCACCGCGGACGTGGCGGGTACCTGGCAGCTGGGCGACCTGACGGTCAACCGTCTCGGGTTCGGTGCGATGCGGCTGCCTGGCAGTGTTGCCTTCGGGAATGGCGCTCCCAGCGACCGCCAGCAATCGATCGCCGTCCTGCGGCAGGCAGTCAGGCTCGGGGTCAACCACATCGACACCGCCGCGTTCTACTTCTCTCCGCTGCGTTCGGCCAATGAGCTGATCAACACCGCCCTCGCGCCGTACCCAGATGACCTCGTCATCGTCACCAAGGTCGGGCCCGGCCGCGACCCATGGGGCGAATGGTACTCAGCCACCCCGGAGCAGCTGCGCGGCCAGGTCGAGGAGAACCTGCGTCAGCTCGGGCGGGATCACCTCGACGTGGTGAACCTGCGCAGGATGAGTCAGGGCTCCATTGCCGAGCACTTCGGCGCGCTCGCCGAACTACGTGACGCCGGGCTTATCCGGCACCTGGGCGTCTCGAATGTGACCACCGCCCACCTGGCCGAGGCGCAGGCCATCGCGCCGGTCGTGTGCGTGCAGAACAGGTTCAGCCTGGGGGACCGCGACCACGAGGACGTGCTGCGAGCCTGCCGGGAGCAGCGAATCGCGTTCGTGCCTTACTTCGCGATCGCGGGGGAACGTCGCGAGAGCGGCGGGAGCGGCGCCGAGCCCGGGGAGCTGCTCGACGTGGCGCGGCGGCACAAGGCGACGGCCGCCCAGGTCAGACTGGCCTGGACGCTGCATCAAGGCCCCGGCGTCCTGGCCATCCCGGGCACCGGCAACCCTGACCACCTCGCCGAGAACGTAGCCGCCGGTGCGCTGCGGCTCACCGATGGGGACCTGGCTCTTCTCGATTCCGTGGCGGCCGCATAAGTGCCCGCGGTCCGCCACTGCCGCCATTGCCTGGGGGACTGCCCTGGCGACTGCTTGCTGCCAGGCAGCGAGGAACTGTGCATCCACCAGCCTTCGCCGCGGCGTCCGCTACGAGCGTGGTTTGCCCTGATGCGAACGCGCGGCCTGTGGCGTCGCTTGCTGTCAGGTGTCAGGTAAGGCGAGGGCACTCAGGGTGCCCTAGCGCCTGGCAGTTATGAACTACGGTTCGTCGAGCGCCGCGAACAGCAGCCCGCCGATCATCGCCATGTTCTTGTGGAACTGGATCCGCTGTTGCTTGCGGGCGGCTGGATCCTCGATCGCCCAGTACGCGTGCCCGGCCAGCGTGGTCGGGACCAGTGAGCCGGCCAGGGCCAGGGCGGACAAGCGCGGGGCGATGCCAAGGGCCAGCAGTGTGCCTGCCGCTACCTGCACCGCGGCGTTGCCCCGCACAACCATTTCGTCGTCGTCAGGAAGCGGAACCACCTTGCGGACCGTGGTCAGCACTCCGGCCGCCTGATCGACACGCCCGCCCGGGGCACGCAAGGCGTCGAAGCCGAGCAGGGCATAAGTGGATCCAGTCAGCATGCGGGCGGCAGGGCGAAGTGGCGCCAGCATGCGCCGAGTCGTGATCATGGCGCCTCGATATCGGTCGGGAACTCCGTCACCAGGACACTACAGCCCCGCACGTCGCGCGCGGCGCGGCTGGTTACACAACGCGCGACGTGCGGGGGAAGTGCGCTCCCGCGGCTGGTTACGAGGAGGACGTTCCGGACAGCGGTCGGGTCAGGTCGTACACCGTCTGTCCGCCGACCGTCTCCTTCTTGAAGTGGGCCGCGACCCAGGTCGAGATGGCAGAGGAGCCGCTCCCGCCCCCGAAGCTCTGACTGCCCTGGCCAACGTAGTAGTGCACCTCGTGCTGGGCGACGAGTTGCTTGAAGACAGCCAGCGTGGGCCACGGGTCCGTCCCGTTGAACCCGCCGATGGCCATCACCGCGTCGCCGGTCGCCAGCTCCAACGGTGCCGCTCCCTCGGATCCTTCGGTGGCAGCGACCCACTTGTAGCTGGCCGCATCCTTCTCCAGCAGGGCGGCGAGTGCGCTGCTCACCTGC
>JAFARZ010000397.1 GCA_019245115.1 Streptosporangiaceae bacterium
CCGCGGCCACGGCACCGGCTCGGTCAGCAGCCGCACCGCGCCGGAATCCCAGTCCACATGCGGGGTCGGCTCGTCAACGTGCAGCGTGGCGGGCAGCACGCCGTGCCGCATCGCCATCACCATCTTGATCACGCCCGCCACCCCGGCGGCCGCCTGAGTATGGCCGATGTTCGACTTCACCGTCCCGAGCCATAGCGGGCGCCCATCAGGACGTCCCTGCCCGTAGGTCGCCAGCAGCGCGTTGGCCTCGATCGGGTCGCCCAGGGTGGTGCCCGTGCCGTGCGCCTCGACCGCGTCCACATCGATGGCGTTCGCGCCAGCCGCCACCAGTGCCGCCCGGATTACGCGCTCCTGCGCGGGACCGTTCGGTGCGGTCAGCCCGTTGCTGGCGCCATCGGAGTTGACCGCCGAGCCGCGGATGATGGCCAGGACCTGGTGCCCGTTGCACCGCGCGTCCGACAGCCGCTCGAGCACGACCACGCCGACGCCCTCGGCCCAGCCCGTGCCGTCCGCCGCCGCCGCGAACGCCTTGCACCGGCCATCCGGCGACAGCCCCCGCTGCCTGGAGAACTCCACGAAGGTGTTCGGTGTGGCCATCACGGTCACGCCGCCGGCCAGCGCCAGCGGGCACTCCCCCTGCCGCAGCGACTGGGCAGCCAGGTGCATCGCCACCAGCGACGACGAACACGCCGTGTCCACCGTCACCGCGGGCCCCTCCAGGCCGAACGTGTACGCCAGCCGACCGGACACCACGCTCGGCAGGCTGCCGGGCATGAGACGGCCCTCGACCTCTGCCGGGATCCGGCCAAGGAAGCGGCTGCCGTAGTCGTCGTACATGACACCGACATAGACGCCGGTCTCGCTGCCGCGCAGCGCCGCCGGATCGATCCCCGCGCGCTCAAGCGCCTGCCACGCGGTCTCCAGGAGCAGCCGCTGCTGCGGGTCCATCGCCACGGCCTCACGCGGGCTGATACCGAAAAAGGCGGCGTCGAACAGATCCGCGTCATGCAAGAACCCGCCCGCACGCACATAACTGCGGCCCACCCGATCCGGGTCCGGATCGAACAGCTCAGCCAGATCCCACTCCCGGTTCGACGGGAACTCCCCGACCGCATCCACCCCCCCGGCTACAAGCCCCCACAGCTCCTCCGGCGAACCCGCACCGCCTGGATACCGGCACGCCATCCCCACGATGGCGATCGGATCGTCCGGTACAGTCCTGACGGGCACGGGGGCAGGCCGGCCGACCGCCTCGCCGGACAGCTGGGCGCGCAGATACCGGACGAGAGCCTCGGGCGTGGGGTAATCGAAGATGGCGGTGCTCGGCAAGGAGATGCCCGTCGCCGCGGCGAATCCGTTGCGAAGTTCCAGGGCGGTGAGGGAGTCGAAGCCGAGATCCTGGAAGGCCCGGCTGAGATCGATGGCCTCCGGCTCCGGGTGCGACAGGACGGCGGCGACCTGGTCCCGCACAAGGGCGCGGACAACTGGGTCCCGTTCTGCCTCGGGGAGTGCCGCGAGACGCTCCGGCCATGGTGTGCTCACAGGACGCGCCCGTGCGTGCGCCAGGCTGCGCAGGACCGGGGACAGCGATCCGGCTGTAGCCTGCCCGCGCAACGCGGCGCGGTCGAGCTTGACCGGCACCAGGGTCGGCTCGGCCGCGGACAGCGCCACGTCGAACAGGGCGAGTCCCTGCTCCGGGGGCATCGGGACGACTCCCGAGCGGACTATGCGAGCCGCGTCGTTCCCGGCGAGCGCGTCCGCCATTCCCCCGTTCGCCGCCCATGGACCCCAGGCGAGCGACGTTCCCGGCAAGCCCTCGGCACGGCGGTGCTCGGCGAGGGCGTCGAGGAACATGCTGGCCGCTGCGTAGTTGCCCTGGCCGGCGCTGCCGAGGACGCCAGCCGCGGAGGAAAACAGCACGAACGCCGCCAGGTCGTGGTGCCGGGTCAGACGGTGCAGATGCCAGGCCCCGTCCAGCTTCGGGGCAAAGACGGCATCGAGCTTGCCCGGGGTCAGTGACGTGACGACCCCGTCATCGACAATCCCGGCGGCGTGGATGACGGCGGTCAGCGGGTGCTCCGACGGAACCGAGGCGAGCAGGGCGGACAGCGCCCGCGGGTCGGCGACGTCGCACGCGGCGGCGCGCACGTCCGCGTCCAGGCCGACCAGCTCCTCCTCGGCCCCGGCGGTGCCGCCGCGGCGGCTCACCAGCAGCAGGTGCCGCATTCCGTGCGCCGTCGCGAGGTGCCTGGCAACCAGACGGCCGAGAGCTCCGGTACCGCCGGTGATGAGGACGGTGCCGTCGCGGTTGAGCGGGCATGCCGTGGCGTCGCCGACTCGCGCACGGGTCAGGCGCGGAACCAGGAGCTTCCCGGCACGCACCGCTGCCTGTGGCTCCGCCGCGGCGATCGCGGCCCGCAGGGCGCCAGGCGTGGTCTGTTCGTCGAGGTCGAGGAGGGCAATCCGGTCAGGGTGCTCGGCCTGCGCCGCGCGGACCAGGCCCCAGACGGATGCGGTCACCGGGTCGGGTGGCTCCGCGGCGACCGCTCCCCTGGTCGCGATCACCAGGCGCCCGGCGGCCAGCCGCTCGTCAGACAGCCATTCCTGGAGCACGGCGAGCGCCTGGCCGGTAACGTCCCGGACCCGTGCAGGCAGGTCTTCTCCACCCGCTGCGCCCTGACAGGGCACGATGACCAGGTCGGGAGCCAGATGCCCGGCGGCGATCGAGGCCCGTAGCGCGGCGAGGTCCGGATGCACCAGCACGTCCGCCAGGCCGAGTTCATCCGGTCCGACTACCGCCAGCCGTCCGGCCTGCGCCGCCGGCGCGGCCGGCGCGGCCGCGGTGTGCGGCGGCTGCCAGGCCACCCGGTAAAGAGCATCATCGGCCGCCGGGTAAGCCGTGTAAGCGGAACGCCAGCGGTCAGCCGCCACAGCCCGCAAGCCCAGGGTGTCAATGGTGACAGCCGGGTTGCCGTCGGGGTCGGTCAGGCTCAACGTGAAGCTGTCGGCTCCGACGGCCGTGATCTGGACGCGCAGCCGGGACTGGCCGGGCGTGTGCACACGCACGCCGCCGAACGTGAACGGCAACCGTACCGTCCGGCCGTCGTGGGAATCGTCCGAGTAGAGCTCGTCGATCGCGTGGAGCGCACTGTCGAGCAGCGCCGGATGAACGACATAGTCTCGCGCGTCGCCGTGCCGCTCGGGAACCGGCCGGACGTCCGCGAACAGGTCGTCGCCCAGGCGCCAAGCGGTATGCACGCCACGGAAGGCCACCCCGTACCGGTACCCGTGCCGGGCGAGGCGAGCGTACAGCTCGCCGACGTCGATCTCGGCGGCAGCGGGCGGCGGCCATGCCGCTGGACCAGCGGGCGGCGGGGGGCCAGCCTGTGCGGCGAACGTTCCGGCGGCGTGCCGGACCCACGCATCCCGGGGGGATGTCTCCTCGTCGGCTAGGTCGGAGCGGCGCGAGTGGATCACCACCGGCCGCCGGCCGGCCTCGTCGGGAACAGCGACAGAGACCTGCACGTCGACACCACCGGACGGCGGCAGGATGAGGGGGGCCTCCAGCGTGAGATCCTCGATCAGGTCGCAGCCGGCCTCGCGCGCCGCGGCCAGGGCCAGCTCCAGGAATGCGGTAGCGGGCAGCGGCACGGCGCCGGCGATGTCGTGATCGGCCAGCCAGGCATGGGCGCGCACGGACAGGTGACCGGTGAACAGCAGCTCTCCGGTGGCCGACTCGATCGCGGCCGCGAGGAGCGGGTGGTCCGCCGCACGCACGCCCGCGGCGTTCACCACAGCGGCATCGGCGATCGGCCGCCAGTAATGCCGCCGCTGGAAACGGTAGACCGGCAGCGGTACCGCTCGCGCACCGGGCGGGAGCGTCGCCGCGAAATCGACCATGGCACCGTCGACGTACAGGCTGGCCAGGGCACGGAGAAACGTGCGGGTCTCGGGGTGGTTCTCGCGCAGGACCGCGGCGAACACGCCGGCGTCCGGTGCGGGCTCCTCGGCCGCGAGGCACTCGCGCGCCATAGCGGTGAGCACGGGTGCCGGACCCAGTTCGAGGTAGCGGATCACGCCAGCGGCGTGCAGGGTACAGAGGCCGTCGGCGAACCGTACCGGCTGCCGGACGTGCCGCACCCAGTATCCGGGGTCGCCGAGCTGTTCGAGCCCGGCCACTTCGCCGGTGAGGTTGGAGATCACCGGAATGCGCGGGGCGCTGTAGGAGAGTCCGCGCGCGACCTCGCCGAACTCCTCGAGCATCGGATCGAGGAGCGGCGAGTGGAACGCATGGCTGACCCGCAGCCGGCGGGCTTTGTGTCCCATGTTCCGCAGCCTTGCGGCGATCTCCTCGACGTCGTGTTCCACACCGGACACGACCACCGCCGCCGGGCCGTTGACGGCGGCGAGCGACACGCGATCCTCGCGTCCGGCTAGCATCGGGAGGACATCGCACTCGGCGGCTTGTACGGCGACCATCGCGCCGCCCCGGGGCAGCGCCTGCATCAGGCTGCCGCGCGCGGCGACCAGCGTGCAGGCGTCCGGGAGTGAGAGGACGCCAGCGGCATGCGCGGCGGTGAGTTCCCCGACCGAGTGACCGGTCAGGTATCCGGGAACGAGCCCAGCCGACGTGGCCAGCCGGAACAGGGCTACCTCCAGCGCGAACAACGCGGCCTGGGTCACCGCCGTCTGGCCCAGCTCGCCGACGGTATCCGCGCCGAAGACCAGGTCGCGGAGCGAGCGGCCGAGCAGCGGGTCCAGGTGCGCGCACACCTCGTCGAAGGCCTCGGCGAACGCCGGGTACTCGCGATAAAGCTCCTGCCCCATGCCGGATCGCTGGCTGCCCTGCCCGGTGAAAAGGAATACGGTGTCACCGTCGCGTACCGGACCGGTCGAGCGGGTCAGGCCGGGGTGACGACGGGCGCCAGCGGCCAGGGCAGTCAGTGCGGCGCACAGCTCTTCGCGATCCGCGCCGAACAGCACCGCGCGGTGTTCGAACGACGTCCGTGTCCTGGCCAGCGACCAGCTCACATCGGTGATGGCGGCCTCGGGATGCGCGGCCAGGTGGGCGGCCAGCGCCTCGGCCTGCGCCGTCAGCGCCTGGTGAGTGCGCGCGGAGAGCGGCCACGCCACGCCCCCGGCTGCCCTAGGCACCCGCTCCGGCCCAGGCGCGGGCTCCGGGCAGGGCGGCTCCTCAAGGATCAGGTGTGCGTTGGTGCCAGAGATACCGAACGACGACACGGCGGCCCGGCGCGGGAGCGCCCCGCTCGGCCACGGAACGGGCTCGGTGAGCAGCCGGACCGCCCCGCTGTCCCAGTCCACGTCCGGGGTAGGCCGATCGACGTGGAGGGTAGCGGGCAGCAGCTCGTGCCGCAGCGCCATGACCATCTTCAGCAGGCCGGCCACGCCCGCCGCACCCTGCGTGTGGCCGAGGTTGGACTTGACCGTACCGAGCCACAGCGGGTGGTCGTCCTCGCGGTCCCGCCCGTAGGTGGCCAGCAGTGCCCGCGCCTCGATCGGGTCACCCAGCCGGGTGCCGGTTCCGTGCGCCTCCACCGCGTCCACGTCCGCCGCCGACAGCCGCGCTGACTCAAGTGCCTGCCGGATCACCCGCTGCTGCGACGGACCGTTCGGGGCGGTCAGGCCGTTGCTGGCTCCGTCGGAGTTGATCGCAGAACCGCGGATCAGCGCGAGCACGTCGTGGCTGCCCCGCCGCGCGTCCGACAGGCGTTCCAGCAGCACCAGCCCGACACCCTCGGAAAAGCCGGTACCGTCCGCCGCGGCCGCGAACGCCTTGCACCGGCCGTCGGGCGCCAGCCCGCGCTGCCGCGAGAACTCGGTGAACACGTTCGGGAGGGCCATCACCGTGACGCCGCCCGCCAGCGCCAGCGTGCACTCGTTCCGCCGGAGGGCGTGGCACGCGAGGTGGATCGCCACCAGCGAGGAGGAGCACGCCGTGTCGATCGTCACCGCCGGGCCCTCCAGGCCGAGCGTGTAGGCAACGCGGCCGGACAGCACGCTCGGGGCGTTGCCGGTTATCAGGTAACCCTCGGCGCTCCGGTCGATGTGCGGCGTACCGAAGCCAGGAAGCGCGGTCCCGGCGTAGACGCCGGTCCGGCTTCCCTTCAGTGAGGCCGGGTCGATGCCCGCCCGCTCCAGCAGCTCCCATGACACCTCGAGCAGCTGACGTTGCTGGGGGTCGAGCGTCAGGGCCTCACGCGGGCTGATTCCGAAGAACTCGGAGTCGAACAGGCCGGCGTCCTCGAGAAAGCCGCCTTCGCGGGCGATGCTGGTGCCTGGATGGCCGGGGTCCGGATGGAACAGCCGACCGGTGTCCCAGCCGCGGTTGGCCGGGAACTCGCCTATCACGTCGCCGCCGGAGGCGACCAGACTCCAGAGTTCCTCAGGTGACCGCACTCCGCCGGGGAACCGGCACGCCATCGCGACCACGGCCACCGGCTCGGCGTCCCGCTCCTCGGTCTCCCGCAGCCGCCGTCGCGTCTCGTGCAGGTCGGTGGTGACGCGCCGCAGGTAGTCAACCAGCTTCTCTTCGCTGACCATCTTCGGATCACACGCCCAGCTCATTGTCGATGAACTCGAGGATCTGACCGGCGTCGGCCGCGCGGAGCCGGTCCGCCGCATCGCCGTCTCCGGGCGCGTGATCCGCCTTCCACCGGGCCAGCAGCGCCTCCAGCCGCACCGTGACCACGCCGGGGTCGAGCTCGCGGGCCGCGGTCAAGGCGCGCTCCAGGCGCGCCAGCTCATCTAGCACCGGGCTGGCGTCCCCGGACGGCGCACCCGCTTCGTCCGGGGTGAGCCGAGACAGCAGGTAGTCGGCGAGCACGGCGACCTCCGGGTAGTCGAACACGAGCGCGGCGTGCAGGCGCAGCCCTGTCGCTGCCGCGAGCCGGTTGCGCAGCTCGACAGCGGTGAGGGAATCGAACCCGAGGGCCTTGAACGACGCGTCCGCGGGCACCTCGCCGGTGCCGGCGTGGCCGAGCACGGCCGCGGCATTGCCGCGGACGAGGGAGATCAGCGCCTTACGCCGTTCAGCGGGAGCCATGTCACGCAGCCGCGCCGACCACTCCTCCGGCCGTGCCGTCGATGCCGCGGCGCGGCGGCTGAGCCTGTCGTCCCCGACAGTGAAGGCACGCAGCGGGGCGGGCAGCTCACGGGCGGGCCGGCCGACCAGGGCGCTCGGGTCGAAGCGGAGCGCGACCAGGGCGGGTCGCCCGTCGCGGCGGGCGGCGTCGAACAGGGCGAGTCCCTCGTCAGCCGGCAGGGCCTTGATTCCGAGCCGGCCGAACCGGGCCAGATCGGCCTCGGTGAGCTTCCCGGTCAGCCCGCTGATCTCCGCCCACAGCCCCCATGCGATCGACAGACCCGCCTGCCCGCTGGCACGCCGGCGAGCTGCCAGGGCATCGAGGTAGGCGTTGGCCGCGGCGTAGTTCGCCTGCGCGAGCGTGCCCAGCGTGGCGGCGAACGAGGAGAAGACGACGAACATGCCCAGCCGCAGGTGCGCGGTGGCCTCGTGCAGGTGGTAAGCCGCACCGGCTTTGGCCGCCCATACCCGGGCGATGTGGCCGGGCGTCAGCGACCGGACCATCGCGTCGTCGAGCGTCCCGGCAGCATGCACGACGCCGGTCAGCGGGTGCGCCGGATCGGCGGCGATGACCAGCTCCCGCACGGCTGCCGGGTCGGTGATGTCCGCCGCCACGACGCGCACCTCGACGCCCAGCTCGCCCAGCCGGCCGATCAGCTCCGCCGCGCCGGGCGCGTCCGGGCCGCGCCGACTGACCAGGACCAGCCGCCTCGCCTGCCGGGTCCGCGCCAGGTGTTCGGCCACCGCCGAACCGATCGTACCGGTGCCGCCCGTGATCAGCACGGTGCCGTCTGGATCCACGCGGGCGGGCACGTCCAGGACAAGCTTGCCGGTGTGGCGAGCCTGGCTCATGAACCGCAGTGCCTCCCGAGCCCGGCCCAGCGGCCACGCCCGCACCGGCAGCGGCTCCAGCGTCCCGTCGGCGAACAGACCGGTGAGCGTGGCGAGCATAGCGCCGATCCGGTCCGGTCCGGCGTGGGCGAGCAGGTCGAACGCGATGTAAGAGATCCCCGGACTGCCCGCCGCGTCGCGGATGTCGGTCTTGCCCATGTCGACGAACCGGCCGCCGTCACCCAGCAGCCGCAGCGAGGCGTCGGTGAGGTCACCGGCTAGGCCGTTGAGCACCACATCGACGCCCTGACCGCCGGTGGCCTGGCCGAATACCTCCGCGAAGGCTGGGTCGCGGGACGAGGCCCGGTGCGCCGCGTCGATCCCCATCCCGGCAAGGACGGGATGCTTGCCGGGACTGGCGGTCGCGTACACTTCGGCGCCGAGATGGCGCGCGATCTGCACCGCCGCCATCCCGACTCCTCCGGTAGCCGCGTGCACCAGGACGCGCTCCCCCGCCCGCAGCCCAGCCAGGTCCACCAGTCCGTACCAGGCAGTGAGGAACGCCACCGGGGTCGCCGCAGCCCGCCGGAAGTCCCATCCGTCTGGTACCGGGACCATGGTCCGGGCGTCGGCCACAGCGATCGGACCGAACGCGCCGTGCAGCAGCCCCATCACCCAGTCGCCGGGCGCCACACCGGTCACGCCGGGCCCGACATCGAGCACCACCCCCGCGCCCTCACTCCCCGGCTGCGCGTCCGAGTCCGGATACATGCCGAGCCCGATCAGGACGTCACGGAAGTTGACGCCGGCGGCGCGCACCTCAACGCGGATCTGGCCGGGTTCCAGCGGCTCCAGCACCTCAGGGCAGGCCACCGCGGTCACGCCGTCGAGCGTGGCGTCCGGACCGGCGGCCAGCCGCCAGGCCTGTTCGCCCGTCGGCCCGGCCAGCTCCGCCGGCTCGCGCACGGGGGTCATGCGCGGCACAAGCATCCGGCCGTCACGCACCGCCACCTGCGGCTCGCCGGCGGCGAGAGCCCACCGCACCCCCTCGGTGACGTCGTCGTCGCGCTCGACATCGAGCAGGACGAACCGGCCGGGATTCTCCGACTGCGCGCTGCGGACCAGCCCCCACACCGCGGCACCGGCAGGGTCGGGGTCGTCGGTCGCCACCGCACCCCGGGTCACCAGCACCAGCCGGCTCTGGGCCAGCCGTGGCTCAGCCAGCCAGTCCTGGAGTATGCCAAGCGCTCGTTCCACGGCCGCCGGCGCGCCTGTGGTGTCCAGGTGCGCCACGACGACCGGCGGTACGGATCCCTCGGCGTCCAGCGCCTCGATCCGCACCCAGCCGACCTCGCCGGCCGGGCCGGAGGGTGCCGCCAGCGGTGCCCACTCAACCGTGAACAGCCCGTCTGGGACGCGCCGCAGCTTTTCGACGCCCACCGGACGCAGCACGATCGACTCCGCGGTCAGCACCGGAGCTCCCGCGGGGTCGGCGACGACGACTCGCATGCCGTCCTCGGGCCGATGGCCGCACGGTGAGATCCGGACGCGCACAGTCGCGGCGCCGGCCGCGTGCAGCGAAACGCCGGACCAGCTGAACGGCAGCCAGAGCCGTCCGGTCTCAAGCGGTCCGATCGACAGGATCGGCTGTAGCGCGGCGTCCAGCAGGGCGGGATGGATGCCGAACGCGCCGGCATCACCGGCGGCCTCCGGCAGCGTCACCTCGGCCACCAGGTCTCGGCCCTGGCGCCACAGCGCCCGCAGACCGCGGAACGCCGGGCCGTACTCGTAGCCCGCGGTGGCGGCGCGCCGGTAGAAGTCCTCGGCCGACACCGGGTCGGCACCGGCAGGCGGCCATTGTTCTGCTCTGCCGGCGAGGCAGCGGGGATCGGGTGCGCGCCCCGCTGGACCGAGGACACCCGTCGCGTGATGAGTCCATTCCCCCCTGTCGGCGGCTGGGCTCGAGTACACGCGCGCCTCTCGGCGGCCGTCGTCGTCCGGCGCGTCGACCAGCACCTGGATGTGGAGCGGACGCACGCCCGGCAGGAACACCGGCTCGCGCAGGGTGAGCTCGTCCACTCCTGCGCAGCCGACCTCGTCGGCGGCCCGCAGCAGCCACTCCACCAGCGCTGCCGCGGGCAGCAGCGGGCTACCCGCGATTACGTGCTGGGAAATCCAGCCGGAGCCGGGCAGCCGGCCGGTAAGCATCCGGCCGCCGTCGGCGAGTGCGACCGAGACCGGCAGCGGATGTCCCGATGCGGTTTCTGCCAGTGTCGCGGCCTGATCGGCCAGCCAGTACCTCGTGCGCTGGAAGGCGTAGACCGGCAGGTCGACGACCCGTGGCGCCGGATCGCGGGGGAACCAGGTGGTCCAGTCCACACCCGCTCCGGCAGTGAACGCCTCGGCGAGGGAACGGGCGAGCCGGGTGAGATCCCCTTCGTCGCGGCGCAGTGTCGGCACCGCGACGGCGGCGACGTCGGCCGCATCGAACGTCTCTGTCATCCCCACGGTCAGCACCGGGTGCGGGCTATTCTCGATGAATATCCGGTAGCCGTCGTCAAGCAGCGCCCGGATAGCATCGGCGAAGCGCACGGGCTGCCGCAGGTTACGGATCCAGTAGGCGGCATCGAGGGTGCTGGTGTCGATCCGGGTACCGGTGACGGTTGAGTAGAACGCCGCGCCCGGACTGGCGGGTGCGATGCCCGCCAGCGCCTGCGCCAGCTCGCCGGCGATCAGGTCGACCTGCGGGCCGTGAGAGGCGTAGTCAACGTCGATCAGCCGTGCCCGCAGCCCCTGCTGTCGTGCCGCCGCGATGATGGTGGCGACCGGCTCGGGTTCGCCGGAGATGACGGTGGAGTGCGGGCCGTTGGCCGCCGCGATCGCCACGTCTCCGGCGCCGGCCAGCCGCGTGACCTCCTCGGCCGGTGCGCCGATGGATGCCATCGCACCCGCTCCCGATAGACGCAGCAACGCCTTGCCGCGGACGGCCACGATCGTGGCGGCGTCGTCGAGGGAGAGCGCTCCGGCGACACAGGCCGCGGCGATCTCCCCCTGACTGTGCCCGATCACGGCGGCGGGTTTGACGCCATGGTGGTCCCACACGGCGGCCAGGCCTACCATCATCGCCCACAGCGCTGGCTGCACCACGTCGACGCGGGTCAGCTCGCGGCCAGCGCGCAACACGTCGGTCAGCGACCAGTCCACCTGCCGGGCGAGGGCCCGTTCGCACTCGGCGATGCGCGCCGCGAACACCGTCGAGGACTCCAGCAGCTGCGCGCCCATCCCGGCCCACTGCGACCCCTGACCGGGAAATACCAGTACCGCATCCGCCCCCGCAACGCGCCCCGATACCAAGGCGGGATGCGGGTTGCCCGCCGCCAGCGCCGCCAGGCCCGCCAGCCCGGCCGACCGGTCATTGGCCATGATCACGGCGCGGTGCTCGAACGCCGAACGGGTGGTTACCAGCGACCAGCCCGTCTCCGTTGCCGTCACTTCGGGCGCCGTCACTTCTGGCACCGTCCCATCCCCGCCAGCCGTCAGGAACTCTGCCAGCCGCCGCGCCTGCGTCCGCAGCGCCGCGGGGCCGCGCGCCGAGACCACCCAGGGGACGACGGACGGCTCCGGGCCGGGACGCACGGCCGCGGGCTCGTCCGGGGCTTCCTCCACGATCAGGTGCGCGTTCGTTCCGGAAATCGCGAACGAAGAGACCGCGGCCCGGCGCGGGCGGCTGCCACGTGGCCATGGCGTGGCATCGGTAAGCAGGCGCACGGCGCCCGCGTTCCAGTCAACGTACGGGGTTGGCTCGTCGATGTTCGGGGCAGCGGGCAGCATCTCCGCCCGCATCGCCATCACCAGGCTGATAAGGCCGGCGGCGCCCGCCGCCGCGATGGTGTGCCCGATGTTGGCCTTGATCGATCTCAGCCATAGCGGGCGATCCGGTGGCCGGCTCTGCCCGTAGGTGGCGAGCAGCGCCTGAGCTTCGATCGGATCGCCCAGCCGGGTGCCGGTGCCGTGCGCCTCCACGGCATCCACGTCGGCCGCCGTCAGGCCCGCGTTGGCCAGCGCCTGGCGGATCACCTCTTCCTGCGCGAGGTCATTAGGCGCGGTCAATCCGTTGCTCGCGCCATCCTGATTGACCGCTGAACCGCGGATAACCGCGAGCACTCGCCGTCCGTTACGACGTGCCTGCGACAGGCGTTCCAGCAGCAGCAGGCCGACGCCCTCGGCGAACACCGTCCCGTCCGCCGCCGCGGCGAATGGTTTGCAATGGCCGTCGGGTGCCAGGCCGCGCTGCCGCGAAAACTCAGTGAACAAGGCCGGGGTGGACAGGACCAGCACGCCGCCAGCGAGCGCCAGCGCGCAGTCGTCCTGCCGTAGCGCCTGGCACGCGAGGTGGACGGCTACCAGGGACGCCGAGCATGCTGTATCGATGGTCACCGCCGGGCCCTCGAACCCGAACGTGTAAGCCACGCGTCCCGAGATGACGCTGGTACTGCGGCCCGTCGTGGCATGGCCCTCGAAACCCTCCGGGATGCACGGAAGTCCCGACAGGTAGTCCTCGCCGGACATACCCGCGTACACGCCTGTCCGGGTGCCGCGCAGGGAGACCGGGTCGATCCCTGACCGCTCCAGGAGTTCCCAGGACGTCTCCAGCATCACGCGTTGCTGAGGATCCATCGCCAGCGCCTCGCGCGGGCTGATCCCGAAAAAACCGGCATCGAACCGGTCGGCGTCGCGGATGAAACCGCCGCGACGCTGGTAGCTCGTCCCATGGTGATCGGGATCATCGTGGAAGAGCGTGTCCAGGTCCCAGCCGCGATCAGCCGGGAACGCGGACAGCGCCTCCGCGCCCTCGGCCAGGAGCCGCCACAGCGCCTCGGGAGAGTCGACTCCGCCCGGAAAGCGGCAGGCCATGCCGACGATGGCGATCGGCTCGGCGGCGCGCTCTTCCACCTGGCTCAGGCGCCGCCGGGTCTGGTGCAGCTCGGCCGCTACCCGCTTCAGGTAGGCGACGAGCCTGTCCTCATCCGACATGACGGTTCACGATCAGGAGACTCCAAGCTCGTTGTCGATAAAGTCCAGGACCTGCTCAGCGGATGCGGACCGCAGCCGATCCACCACCTCGGATTCCTCTTCGCCGAGGACCGGACCGGCGACGTCGGCGACGTCGGAGCCCAGGCGCCGCAGCAGCTCGTCCGCCACGCGCCGCGGGGTGGGGTGCCCGAAGATCACCGTGACGGGAAGCATGAGCCCGGAGGCCGAGACGAGCCGGTCGCGGAGTTCGACGGCCATTACCGAGCCGAGGCCTATCTCGGTAAACGTGGCGTCAGGGGGCACCTCGGCAGGCCCGGCGTAGCCGAGCACGGCGGCGGACTGGCCCCGCACCAGTTCGAGGACGATGCGCTGCCGCTCTCCGGCGGCGACGCCCGCGAGCCGGCGAGCCCAGTCCGCGTGCTGTGCCCGGCCGGCGGACGCGGCGGGCCGACGGCGGACCGCGTCGCCGTTCGCGTCATTGGACAGGCCGGTACGCGCGTGCTCGGCAGCAGCCCGCAGCAGTTCCTTGCCCGCCCGGCGCAAGGTGACCTCCGCGTCGAGGACCGAGCCGCCGGCCGGGTCGGCGATGGTCAGCCGGACGGCGGGGTCTGGTCCCCGGCCGAGCGCCGACAGCCGGACGCGGATCGAGGTCGCGCCCGAGGCATGCAGTGCCACATTGTTCCAGGTGAACGGGAGCCAGACCGCTGCGTCATCGAACCGGCCGGCAAGCAGCGGGTGGAGCGCGGCATCAAGCAGCGCCGGGTGCACGCCGTAGCGGTCGTGCTCGCGGGTGATCTCGGGTAGCTCGATCTCAGCGAAGATGTCTGAGCCATGCCGCCACATCATCCGCAGGCCCTGGAAGACAGGGCCATATCCATACCCCGCAGCGGTCGCCTGGTCGTAGAAGCCGGCGAGATCGACCGGCTCGGCACCGGCGGGCGGCCACACGCCCGGCAGCGACCCGGCCGGGCCGACGGATCCGCAGAGCACGGCGGTCGCGTGGCGAGACCACCCGGTACCGGCGCGGGAGTACACGCCGACCCGGCGCCGGCCGTCATCCGCGGCCGCGCCGACCACCACCTGGATACTCACCCCACCCAGCTCGGGCACCGCCAAGGGAGTGTGGATGACGAGTTCCTCGACGGCGCCGCAGCCGACCTCGTCGGCGGCCCGGAGAACCCATTCAAGCTGCGCCGCGCCCGGGACCAGCATGGTCTCCGCGATGATGTGTTCGGTGAGCCAGGGCTGCCGGTGCCGCGCTACCCGGCCGGTGAGCAAGAGGCTGCCGCCGCGGGCCGGCTCGACGCTGGCCGCGAGCATGGGATGCCCGGTCGAGCTCAGGCCGAGGTCGGCTGCGCCGACGGCCTCGGGCCGACCGGACAGCCAGTAGCGCTGGCGCTGGAAGGCGTGGGTAGGAAGGCCGACGGCTCGCGCCTGGGCCAGAGCCTTGATCAGCTGCTCACGGCCGCCGTGGTCGCGGTGGAGAGTGGACAGGGCGGCGACCGGAACGCCGGCCTCCTCAGCGCACTCTTCGATCCCGGTGATCAGGACAGGATTGGGGCTGGCCTCGACAAATATCCGGTATCCGTCGGCGAGCAGCACAGCGATCGCCTCGGCAAAACGAACTGGCTGACGCAGGTTGGCTACCCAGTAGCCGGCATCCAGCCCGGTGGTGTCGATCAGCTGGCCCGTCACGGTCGAACAGAAGGGCATCGTCGTGGCCGCTGGCGTGATACCCGCCAGCGACTCGGCCAGCTCACCGGTTATCTGGTCGACCCGCGGGCCGTGGGAGGCGTAGTCGACATCGATCATCCGGGCCCGCAGTCCCTGCTCGCGCGCGGCGGCCACGACGCCGGTCACCTGGTCCGGCGGCCCGGAGATCACCGTCGTAGCGGGGCTGTTGACCGCCGCGACCGTCACGCCATCTGCCTCCGCAATCAGCTGCGACACCCGCTGCTCGGCCACAAGCAGCGACGCCATAGCGCCCTGTCCGGACAGGCGGCGCAGGGCGCGGCTGCGCACGGCCACGATGCGGGCGGCGTCGTCGAGAGCCAGTGCTCCCGCCACGCAAGCCGCGGCAATCTCTCCCTGGGAATGCCCGATCACCGCAGCGGGCAGGACGCCGTGATCGATCCACTCCGCGGCTAGTGACACCATCACCGCCCACAAGGCCGGCTGCACCACATCGACCCGGGACAGCTTCGCCCCGTCCCCTCGCAACACCTCGGTCAGCGACCAGTCCACGTGCGGCGTGAGTGCCCGCTCGCAGTCGGCGATACGTGCCGCGAACACCGGCGAGGATTCGAGCAGTTCCGCGCCCATCCCCACCCACTGTGACCCCTGACCGGGAAACACGAAGACGGGTCCGGTGCGGGTGGCCGGGGCGCCGAATCTGCCTGGGCCTCCTGCCGACGGCTCCGCGTCAGGGCGGGCTGGCGCCTGCTCGAGGATCAGGTGGGCGTTGGTGCCGGAGATCCCGAACGACGAGACACCAGCACGGCGCGGTCGGCCGGTCCGCGGCCAGTCCGCCGGCTCGGTCAGCAGGCGCACCGTACCAGCGGACCAGTCCACGTGCGGGCTGGGCTCGTCGACGTGCAGCGTCGCGGGCAGCATCCCGTGCCGCATGGCCATCACCATCTTGATCACGCCCGCCACCCCGGCCGCCGCCTGGGCATGGCCGATGTTCGACTTCACGGTCCCGAGCCATAGCGGGCGCCCATCAGGACGTCCCTGCCCGTAGGTCGCCAGCAGCGCGTTGGCCTCGATCGGGTCGCCCAGGGTGGTGCCCGTGCCGTGCGCCTCGACCGCGTCAATGTCGCCCGTGGTCAGGCCGGCGCTGGCGATTGCCTGGCGGATGACGCGTTCCTGAGCGCGGCCGCTGGGTGCGCTGAGCCCGTTGCTGGCGCCATCGGAGTTGACCGCCGAGCCGCGGATGATGGCCAGGACCTGGTGCCCGTCGCGCCGCGCGTCCGACAGCCGCTCGAGCACGACCACGCCGACGCCCTCGGCCCAGCCCGTGCCGTCCGCCGCCGCCGCGAACGCCTTGCACCGGCCATCCGGCGACAGCCCCCGCTGCCTGGAGAACTCCACGAACATGCCCGGTGTGGCCATCACGGTCACGCCGCCCGCCAGCGCCAGCGAGCACTCCCCCTGCCGCAGCGACTGGGCAGCCAGGTGCATCGCCACCAGCGACGACGAACACGCCGTATCGACCGTCATCGCCGGCCCCTCGAGGCCGAACGTGTACGCCAGCCGACCGGACACGACGCTGGGAGTCGTGCCGGTCAGCAGCTGACCGTCGAGATTATCCGACGCCTCATGCATGCGAGGGCCGTAATCTTGTGTGGTCGCGCCGATGAATACGCCGGTCTCGCTGCCGCGCAGCGCCGCCGGATCGATCCCCGCGCGCTCGACCGCCTGCCACGCGGTCTCCAGCAGCAGCCGCTGCTGCGGATCCATCGCCACCGCCTCACGCGGGCTGATACCGAAAAACGCGGCGTCGAACAGATCCGCGTCATACAAGAACCCGCCCGTACGCGTATAACTGCACCCCGGCCGATCCGGATCCGGATCAAACAGCTCACCCAGATCCCACCCCCGGTTCGACGGGAACTCCCCGACCGCATCCACCCCCCCGGCCACCAGACCCCACAAACCCTCCGGCGAGACCACACCACCCGGAAACCGGCACGCCATCCCCACGATGACGACCGGATCGTCGCTGCTATCACTGCCGGCGGCACGCCGGTCAGGCGGCGACTTCCGCGCACCGATGACCAGGTCGCGCAGATGCGCTACGAGGTCATTCGGGGTCGGGTAGTCGAAGATCAGCGTGGTGAGAAACGGCAGGCCGGTCGCGACGCCGAGCCGCCGCGACAGCTCTGTACCCGCGATGGAGTCGAAGCCAAGCTTCTTGAAGGTCAGGCTGGGATTGACAGCGGTGGCGGCGGCATGCCCCAGGACCAGGGCGGCCTGAGCCCGCACCGTCTCCAGCAGCACTTTGTCCCGGTCGGCGTCATTCAGTCCGGCGAGGCGCTGGGCAAAGGGTGAGCTTTCGACCAGGACCGGCGCACGGTCCGCGGGCGGTGCGATGGCGGACGCGGGTTGTCCCGACGCGGGGCCAGGCACTGCGCCAGGCACTGCGCCAGGCACGGCGTCGGGCCAGTACCTGCTGCGCTGGAACGCGTAAGCTGGCAGGCTGACGCGCCGGTACCTCCGTCCAGCGAACACCTGTTCCCAGTTCAGGTCAGCACCGCACGCGTAAACCTCGGCCAAGGCAGTGGCGAACGCGGTCGTCTCGGACCGGTCAGCCCGCAAGGCCGCGAGCGCGACCGGACCATGGCGACCGGCAACCCTGAGTCCGGCCAGGTACTCGTCCGCCATGGCGATGAGCCGTGCGTCCGGACCGAGTCCGAGCAACATGGCGATGCCGCTGCCGTACAGCAGACGCAACCCGGACTCGAGCCGCCCGGGCTCGCGGGCCTGCTCGGCCCAGTAGTCCGCAGAGCCGAGCTGCTCGACGGTGGCCGGCTGGCCGGTCACGCAGGAGACGACCGGGACGGCGGGCGCGGAGGTAGACAGCCCCGAGACCACGGCACGAAGCTCCTCGAGCGCCGCGTCCGCATGCGACGCCTCGATCAGCCGGCCTTGCGCTATCACGAGCGCGCACGCGTCCGCGAGCGGCAGCGCGCCGGCTACGTGGACGGCGGCCACCTCGCCGACCGAGTGCCCGAGTACGAAGTCCGCTCTGAGCCCCCACGACTCGGCTAGCCGGTACAGCGCCACATCGACCGCGAACGCGGCGGCCCGGGTGTACGCTGCCTGATCCAGCGGCGCCTGATCCAGCGGTCCGACCGCGGCCGACGTGGCCTCGCGGAGCGGCCGTCCGAGATGGCGGTCGAGTAGCGACCAGGCATCGTCCAGTGCGCCGGCGAAACGAGGATAGGCCGCGTACAGGGCGTGGCCCATCGTGACACGCTGGCTCCCCGGGCCGCTGAACAGTACGGCCAGCCCGCCGCCGGTCACCTGGCCGCTGACCACCCCGGCCGCGTCCATCCGGTGCTCGAGGTCGGCCAGCTGGCCGAGCCGCTCCTCGATATCCTTACCGAAGACCACCGCCCGGTGGCTGAACGCGCAGCGCGTGATGCCAAGCGAATATCCGACCTCCGCCGGATCCGCGTCCGGATGCCCGGTGATGTGCCGGCGCAGCCGTCCCGCCTGTGCTGCCAGCGCCGCCCAGCTCTTGGCGGACAACGGCCACGGGACGTCCGCCGTTGTCGTCATCACGGGACGAGCGTCAGCTACGACCGGATCCGGCGCCGGCGCCTGGCCGAGCACGATGTGGCAGTTGGTTCCACCCATGCCGAAGGAGCTGACGCCCGCGAGCCGCGGCCGGTCCGGGTCCGGCCAGCCGGTCAGCCGGTCCTGGACCCGCAGCCCGAGCTGCTCCAGGGGGATCCGCGGATTCGGCGTCCTGAAGTTGAGGCTCGGTGGCAGCTGCCCGTGCTTGAGGCTCAGCGCGGTCTTGATCAGTCCGGCGATCCCGCCAGCCCCCTCGAGGTGCCCGAGGTTCGTCTTCACCGAGCCCACCGGCAACGGCGCGCCGACGGGACGGTGCGGCCCGAGGACCGCGCCGAGCGCGGCCGCCTCTACCGGATCGCCGACCGGCGTGCCGCTTCCGTGCAGCTCGATGTACTGGATATCCGCCGGCGACACGCCAGCGACGCGGTACGCCGTGCGCAGCACATTCTCCTGTGCCAGCGCGCTGGGGATGGTCAGCGCGTCCGTGCCCCCGTCGTTATTGACAGCTCCGCCGAGAATCACGCAGTACGGGGAGTCGCCGTCTCGCAGCGCCGCGGTCAGCGGCTTGAGCAGGACCGCTCCCCCGCCCTCGCCTCGGACGAAGCCGTTGGCCCGGGCGTCGAATGTGTAACACCGGCCGTCAGGCGACAGGGCACCGAGCTGAGCGGTCATCTTCATGCTGTCTTCGGCGAGAACAAGATTGACGCCCGCGGCCAGCGCGAGCGCGCATTCACCGCGGCGGAGGCTCTCGCAGGCGATGTGCACCGCGACCAGCGAGGATGACTGAGCCGTGTCGATGTGCAGGCTCGGCCCGCTGAAATCGTAGCTGTAGGAGACGCGGTTGGCGATGATGCTGCGATGCACGCCGGTCATGACGTGGCGGTTGCTCCCGTCCAGGCCGGAACGGCGCAGCAGCGCGGTGTAGTCATCCCAGATCGCGCCCACGAAGACACCGGTGTCGCTGCCCGCAAGGGACGGCGGGCGGATACCCGCATCCTCGAGAGCCTCCCAGGTCAGCTCCAGCATGAGGCGCTGCTGGGGATCCATCGCCACCGCTTCGCGCGGCGAGATGCCGAAGAATTCCGCGTCGAAGGACGCCACGTCGTCGAGGAAACCGCCGGGCCAGGGCCGCGACGCGCGCCGGTCAGCAGGCATTGTCGTGATCGCGCTTTCGCCCTGGCGCAGCAGCCGCCAGAAGGCGGCCGGGTCCGGGGCGTGCGGCAGCCTGCAGGCAAGGCCGATGACCGCTATCGGTGTGGCCTGGGCAGTCATCGAGGCACTCCCGCATGAAATCGCTCTCGCTCCGATAACCGCGAGCGTCGCCCCCCGCGCTAAAGGCATGCCAAACGTGTGCGGCCCGGCGGACGCGAGATGCCTGAACGGCCGACCGTCAGGCGCCCGGCTTATCCATTCCCCGCCGCAGCGCGCTGGCGCTGTCCGCGCTGATGGCCGGATGCGAGTAGATGTCCAGCAGGGCCAGCACGATGCGCCGGTCACCCTCTGGCGAAAAGATGTCGGCGCCGATGCTCCGCGAGATATGGGCCTGGAATGCGGGGATTCCCAGCTCCATGGCGACCATCAGCGCCGCGCGGGTGCTCAGGTCCGCGACTGGTGGGTCGGGGCGCTGCTTGTCGCTCCGGAGCAGCCACTGCTCGGTCATCGCCACCAGCTCGTCGAAGATCTGCCCAGCCGCACCGGAGTGGTCGATCAATGCGCGGGCCAGGTACCGCCCGAAGGGAAGCAGCGCGTCCCGAGCCTTCCCGACGGTCGCGGGATCAAGCAATCCCTCATCGGTCATCGCGTGTTCTAGGTAACTGCGCAGCGCTTCCAGTACGTAGGCGTCACATGCCTTGCACAGCCCGTCCTTCGAGCCGAAGTGGTGGAGCACCAGCCCCGGCGACACGCCGGCAGCGCGTGCGATCTCCCGGATCGTCGCCCGGGCGAACCCGTACTCCGCGAAATGCCGCAGCGCCGCATCCCTGATTCGAGCCCGGGCGGTCAGGTCTTCGAAAGCAACAATTCCAGGGTTACTGATCCGCATGTCCACCCCCTTCTGCCATCTTACGTGCCGCAGGTTGAACATATGTATAGCTTGTTGTACATGTGGATAGTGACTTGCCGGACGAAGGGAGCACGGCGGAATGACGGAGCCGATCATAGAGGTGCGTGACGTCGTCAAACGCTTCGGCAAGACCATGGCGCTCGACGGGATTTCCCTGCACGTTGAGAAGGGAACGGTCCTTGGCCTGCTCGGGCCCAACGGCGCGGGAAAGAGCACCATGATCCGGGCACTCACCACACTGCTCAGACCCGACAGCGGGGAGGCCCGCGTCGGAGGGTTCGATGTCCGCACAGATGGCCAGCGGGTGCGTTCGATAATCGGCCTAGCGGGGCAGTACGCGGCGGTGGACGAACTGCTCACCGGCCGGGAGAACCTGGAGCTGGCCGGTATCTGGTATCACCTGCCCAAGAGGGAGTGCCGGCATCGCGCGCAGGCGATGCTCGAGCGGCTCGCCCTCACGGACGCAGCCGACCGCCAGGTCAAGACCTACTCGGGCGGCATGCGGCGGCGTCTCGACATCGGAGCCAGCCTGATCGCGGATCCCCCGATCCTCTTCCTCGACGAGCCCACAACCGGGCTGGACCCGCGAAGCCGTAACGAGCTCTGGCAGTTCATCAAGGACCGGGTGGACGCCGGCACGACGGTGCTGCTCACCACCCAGTACATGGAGGAGGCTGAGCATCTCGCGAACCGGATCGTCGTCATCGACAAGGGAAAGGTGATCGCCGAGGGAACGGCCGACCAGCTGAAGGAGCACACGGGCGGCGCCACTCTCGAGATACGGCTGGCGGACCAGCGCGACGTCGAGCGCGCGGCCGCTCTGCTGGCCGAGGTCAGCAAGTCCGAACCGCGGACCGAGCCGGAACAACGCCGGATCAGCATCCCAGCCGGCCAGGGTATCGAGATGCTGCTCGACGTGGGACGCCGCCTGCAGCAGGCGGGAATCGCCCTCGACGACCTCGGAATCCGCCGGCCCACGCTCGACGAGGTCTTCCTGTCCCTCACCGGCGGCACAGTGCCGGACCGCGCCGGATCAATGGACCACGCCGGATCGCCGGAATCGGAGGCGGCACGATGACCGATCTGCAGCTTTCCCAGCCGGGGCTGGCGGCGCCACGCCTGACGCCCCGCCTCGCCCTGCGGGACTTCAACGCCGTCGCGAAGCGAAACCTGCTCCGGACGATACGCACACCCCAGCTGATGCTGATCGCGCTGGTAAACCCGCTCTCGCTGCTCATCTTGTTCCGGTACTTCCTCGCCGGTGCGTTCAAACAGCCCGACTATGTCGAATTCGTCGTGCCCGCGATCTTCGCCGAGGCGGTCCTCGCTGGCGCGATGTCCTCGGCCATCGGGATGGCCGAGGACCTCAAGAGCGGAATGATCGACCGTTTCCGCAGCCTGCCGATGGCCCGCTCGGCGGTCCTCGCGGGCCGGTCGCTCACCGACCTCGCCCGGAGCGTCATCGTCCTCGCGGTCATGGTGGGTCTCGGCGTCGCCGTCGGATTCCGCTTTCACAGTGGCGCCGGCCCGATCCTGCTCGGCCTGCTGCTGATCCTCGCGTTCGGTTATTCCCTCTGCTGGCTGAACGCGACCATCGGGATGTCCGTCAAGGATCCGGAGGCCGCCACGGGCGCGGCCTCGGGCCCTCTCTTCATCCTCCTGTTCGCCAGCAACGCCTTCGTGCCCCCCAGCGCGCTGCCCGGCTGGCTGCAGGCGTTCGCCCGCGAACAGCCGCTGAGCGTGACCGTCTCGGCCGTCCGGGCCCTTTTCGGGGGAAGCGGCGCCACGCATTACATCTGGCAGTCACTGGCCTGGTCCATCGGGCTCACGGTGGTCTTCTTCCTGACATCCCTGGCCCTCTACCAGAAAGCGGCAGCCCAGTAACCCATGGCCGCCCATCGGGTATAGGGGCGGCTAAGGGTATCGCCGCCGGATGCAACGAGCCCAGCATCGGTCCATGACCCATTCGTTTCGTCTCGGCCGTGCCGTTCTCGCGTTCGCGCTTGCCTGCGGGACGCTGTACGGCATGGCGATGCCGGCGCACGCCAGTATCGCGCGCACCTGCACGACTTACACGCTCCCGGTACGGATCGCCGATCCGGGGCCAGCGGACCAGACTCTGTGGGGACAGCTGTGCTACCCGGGCAGCGCCCGGCCCGCTACGGTGCAACTGCTGGTGCACGGAGCCACCTACAACCATCTGTACTGGGACTTCCCGGTCGGGAACGGCTACTACTCCTACGTCGATGCGGCGCTCGCCGCAGGGTACGCGACCTTCAACGTCGACCGGGTCGGCGCCGGCAACAGCTCGCACCCGGCGAGCGGCCCGCTCAACCTGCCCGCTGGCGCCGTCGCGTTGCACGACGTCATCACCGCCCTCCGCTCGGGCGCCCTGGACGGCCACGCCTTCTCCCACGTCGCGTGGATCGGGCACTCCCTCGGATCGTTCATCGCGTTGTACGAGATTCCGCGCTACCACGATGTGGACGCGGTGATCCTGACCGGCGGCCTGCATGGGATAAATCCCCAGGTGGCCACCATCATCTACCCTGCCGCGCAAGACCCCAAATTCGCCAACTCGGGTCTCGATTCCGGCTACGTCACGACCGTGCCAGGTGACCGGAGCTTCTTCTATGACCCGGCCACGTCTGATCCCAACGTGATCGCCGCCGACGAGGCGAACAAGGACGTGGCCACATTCACCCCCAGCCCCCCCGTGCCGACCCCGGTGGATATCACGGTGCCGGTCCTGCTGGTGTCCGGCCAGCGGGATAAGGCCCAGTGCGTAGGGGTCACGCTGTACGACTGCTCGAATCCGGCCAGCGTTCTGGCGTACGAGTCGCAGTTCTACCTACCACAGGCACACCTCGAGCTCAAGATGATCCCGGACACCGGCCACGTCGTTGCCCTGTCGACGACGGCGCCGCTCACAGACGCGATCATGCTCGGGTGGCTTTTGTCGCACCAGGGCCCATGATCCCTGCCACTTCGGCCGCCGCCTGGGTATCGCCCAGGCGGCGGCTTTTAACTGCGCGACTTCAACGGGCTTAACACCGCTTAAGCCCCCTGGGTCACAGTGGAGCGGACCTGAGCCGAAGGAGAGGTTGTGCACACGCCGGAGATGTTCATCAGCGGAATCGGTGTCTACCTGCCGGACACCGTCAGCATCGGACAAGCCGTCGCGGACGGCCACTACCCGGCCGCCCTGGCCGACCTGCACGGCCTGACCGGCGCCGCCGTGGCCGGCGACATCCCCGCGCCCGAAATGGCCCTGCGGGCCGCCACCCTGGCACTGACCCGCGCCGCGCACGCGCCCACCGACATCGACCTGCTGCTCTACGCCGACGCCTGGCACCAGGGGCCCGACGGCTGGCACCCCCAGTACTACCTGCAGCACCACCTCACCGGCGGCACCCCGCTCGCCGTGGAACTGCACGGCTGTAACGGCATGTTCACCGCGTTCGAACTCGCCGCCTGCTACCTCGCGGCCCAGCCCGACCGCCATACCGCGCTGCTCGTCGCCGCCGACAACTTCGGCACCCCGCTAATCGACCGGTGGCAAGGCGGCGGCGCAAGCTATCTCATGGGCGATGCCGGGAGTGCGGTGGTGCTCAGCACCCGGCCCGGCTTCGCCCGGCTGCTCACGGTCGGAACGGTCACCATACCGGAGGCGGAGGAACTGCAGCGGGCCGGGGAGGCGCTCTTCCCACCCGGCGCGACCATGGGCCGTGCTGTCGACTTCGTCGCACGCGGTGAAGCGTTTCAGAAGCAGCTCGCCGAAACGGGGGACCTCGCAGTGCTGGCGAGGATCGGCAGTGAGATGCTCGATCTGATTCACCGGGTGCTGGGCGAGTGCGAGCTGACGATCAGCGACATCGCCCGGGTCGCTCCGATGAATTGCTCCCGGCCAGTGACCGAGCGCCTGATGGCCGCGCTCGGCCGGCCCATGGCCAGTTCCACCTGGGACTGGGGCCGCACCGTCGGGCACCTCGGCGCCAGCGACCAGGTCGCCGCCCTGGACCACCTGGTCGCTACCGGGCAGCTCGGCCCGGGGGACCACCTGCTGATGCTCGGCGTCGGGCCAGGCGTCACCGTCTCCAGCGCGGTGGTCCGGATCGTGGACGTCCCCGACTGGCTGAAGTGACGGGACCAGATGATCCGGCCGCAGCAACCAGGGAAAGC
Organism: Streptosporangiaceae bacterium; assembly: GCA_019245115.1. Classification (GTDB taxonomy): domain Bacteria; phylum Actinomycetota; class Actinomycetes; order Streptosporangiales; family Streptosporangiaceae; genus JAFARZ01. Next base: position 24,513 of record JAFARZ010000397.1, read on the forward strand.
GTCGCTTTAGCCGGCATGCCGATGATGGCCACTGGTTGCTAGTCCGGCGGAGAATGAAGGGAGCGCAGTTTGCGCACGCCGGAGATGTTCATCAGCGGAATCGGTGTCTACCTGCCGGACACCGTCAGCATCGGACAAGCCGTCGCGGATGGCCGCTACCCGGCCGGCCTGGCCGACCTGCACGGCCTGACCGGCGCCGCCGTGGCCGGCGACATCCCCGCGCCCGAAATGGCCCTGCGGGCCGCCACCCTGGCACTGACCCGCGCCGCGCACGCGCCCACCGACATCGACCTGCTGCTCTACGCCGATTCCTGGCACCAGGGGCCCGACGGCTGGCACCCCCAGTACTACCTGCAGCACCACCTCACCGGCGGCACCCCGCTCGCCGTGGAACTGCACCACGGCTGTAACGGCATGTTCACCGCGCTAGAACTCGCGGCCAGCTACCTCGCGGCCCAGCCCGACCGCCATACCGCGCTGCTCGTCGCCGCCGACAACTTCGGCACCCCGATGATCGACCGGTGGCAAGGCGGCCCGGGCTATGTCATGGGCGATGCCGGGAGTGCGGTGGTGCTCAGCACCCGGCCCGGCTTCGCCCGGCTGCTCACGGTCGGAACGGTCACCATACCGGAGGCGGAGGAACTGCACCGGGCCGGGGAGGCGCTCTTCCCACCCGGGCCGACCATCAGCCGGCCGCTGGACTTCACGGCCCGCAGTGAAGAGTTCCGCCGCGTCGCGCTGGAGGGCGGCTCCGGCACCGCCATGCTGATGGACATCCACCGGCAGACCCTCCAGGTGGTCAGCCGCACGCTAGCCGAAGGCGGCATCGAGATGGACGACATCACCCGGGTCGCGTACATGAACTACTCCCGGGAGATAGTCGAGCAGCGCTGCACCTCCGCCCTCGGCCTGCCGCTGTCTGCCTCGGCCTGGGACTGGGGCCGCACCGTCGGGCATCTCGGCGCCAGCGACCAGGTCGCCGCCCTGGACCACCTGGTCGCTACCGGGCAGCTCGGCCCGGGGGACCACCTGCTGATGCTCGGGATCGGGCCAGGCGTCACCGTCTCCAGCGCCGTCGTCCAGATCATCCACTCACCGGCCTGGCGGTGACCAGCGCGACCAACCGGTCCACCCGGAGGAGCAGATCACGAATGCTTGATGCGAACAGCACGCCGCCATCCGCGGCCGTCGCCGTGCTCGGGATGGGCTGCCGGTTCTCCGGTGACGTGGACTCTCCGGAGAGCTTCTGGGAGCTGCTGCGCGACGGCCGGGATGGCATCGGCGACCTGCCGGAGCAGCGCTGGGACCACTACCGGGACCTGGGGCCGGAGTTCGCCGCGGCGCTGCGCCGGGCCACCCGGCACGGCGCGTTTCTGCGCGATGTGGCGGGCTTCGACGCCGAGTTCTTCGGCGTGTCGCCCCGCGAGGCCGAACTGATGGACCCGCAGCAGCGGATTCTCCTGGAGGTCACCTGGAACGCTCTGGACTACGCCGGCATCCCTGCCCGCAGTCTCGCCGGCAGCGACACCGGGGTCTTCGTCGGCATCGGCTCCGACGACTACGGCCGACGACTGCTCGAGGACCTGCCACGGATCGAGGCGTGGACAGGTATCGGCGCCGCGATGTGCGCGGCCGCCAACCGCATCTCGTACACGCTGGACCTGCGCGGGCCGAGCCTCGCCATCGACACCGCATGCTCGGCCTCGTTGGCCGCGATCCACCTGGCCTGCCAGAGCCTACGGGCCGGGGAGAGCGCGCTGGCGATCGCCGCCGGTGTCAACCTCATCCTCGCACCGGGTCTCACCCTCACCCTCGACGCCGCCGGCGCAACCTCTCCGGACGGGCGGTGCAAGTCCTTCGACGCCGCCGCCGACGGCTACGGCCGTGGAGAGGGGTGCGGCGTTCTGGTACTGAAGCTGCTGGCCGACGCGGAACGGGACGGCGACCGAGTGCTGGCGGTGATATGCGGCAGCGCCGTACAGCAGGACGGGCGGACCTACGGCATCATGGCCCCCAACGGGGAAGCGCAGGAGCAGCTGCTGGTCCAGGCCTGCCGGCAGGCCGGAATCGCGCCAGCCTCGGTGGACTACGTCGAGGCGCATGGCACCGGGACCCGGTTGGGCGACACGCTAGAGGCGAAGGCTCTTGACGCTGTCTACGGCGCTGGCCGGAAGAGCGACGAGCCGTGTCTGATCGGGTCCGTCAAGGCGAGCATCGGCCACCTGGAGGCCGCCGCCGGCGTGGCCAGCCTCATCAAAGCGATCCTCGCTCTTCGGCACGGCGAGATCCCGCGCAGTCTCAGCCTGGACACTCCGAACCCGGCGATCGACTGGGACAACGCCGGCCTGCGTCTGGTCACCGAGCACCGCCCATGGCCGACCCGATCCGGGCCGCGCCGGGCCGGAGTCTCCAGCTTCGGATATGGCGGCACGATCGCCCACGTCCTGCTCGAACAGGCACCCGATCCGCGGTCCATGCCCACCGGCCCCGCCGGGCTGCTCTTTCCCCTCTCCGCCGGGTCGGCCGAGACGCTCCGCCGCCACGCCGGCGACCTGGCCGAGTTGCTGACGTCGCCGGGCGCGGACATGCCGCTGGCCGATCTCGGGCACACCTTGGCCCTGCACCGCTCGCACCTGGAGCACCGGGCCGTGGTGGTCGCGGCCGACCGTACCGAACTGGTCACCCGGCTACGTCACGTCGCCCGCGGCGAGCAGGCGCAGAACGTCGCGGGCGGGCGGGCGCTGCCAGGCTCGGACGAGCACGGATCGCGGCCAGTCTGGGTCTTCTCCGGCTACGGCTCACATTGGTCCGGCATGGGGCAGGGACTGCTCGCCGAGGAACCGGCGTTCGCCGCTGTCATCGACGAGCTGGGTCCCGAATTCCGGACCGAGATCGGCTTCATCCCGCGCGAGGTGCTCACCTCCGGGGATCTTGGCACGGTGGACCGGATACAGACGATGATCTTCGCGATGCAGGTCGGGCTGGCCGCCGTCTGGCGCTCGTACGGAGTGACCCCGGCGGCGGTCATCGGCCACTCGGCCGGTGAGATCGCCGCGGCGGTAGCATGCGGCGCGCTCAGCCTGACCGACGGCGCACGGCTGATCTGCCGGCGCTCAATCCTCCTGCGCCGCGTCTCCGGGGCCGGCGCGATGGCCATGGTGGGGATCCCGTACGACGACGCGGTGGAGCGCCTGGCGGGCAGGACCGACGTAGTGGCCGCGATCGCCTCGTCACCGGTCTCCACGGTCGTCGCAGGCGATCCGGAGGCAGTGGCCGAGGTACGTGAGCGCTGGCAGGCAGAGGGAGTACTGGTCCGGCAGGTGAACTCGGACGTGGCGTACCACAGCCCGCAGATGGAACCGCTGTGCCAGGATCTGGCCAGCGCCCTCGGTGACATCTCCCCCGCGACGCCGATGGTGCCGATGTACCGCACCTCACAGCTGGACCCGCGGGGCACTGAGCCGTTGGACGCCATGTACTGGACCGATAACCTGCGCAACCCAGTGCGGCTCAGCGATGCCGTCGCGGCGGCTGCCGACGACGGTCACCGGGCGTTCGTGGAGATCTCGGCACACCCGGTGGTGACACACTCGCTCGGCGAGATCCTCGCCGATGTCGATGCGACGTACGCCGGATCGACATTGCGGCGCAACTATCCTGAGCGGACTACCTTCCTCACCAGCCTCGGAGCAGCGCACTGCCACGGTGTACCGGTGGACTGGGCACAGCTGCAGCCGTCCGGCACGCTGGTCGACCTTCCCCCGATGCCCTGGCTACACCGACCGCACTGGCGGGACGTCCCGGCCGGCAGCCGTGGCGGCGGCATGGGCCACGACCCGGACTCGCACACCCTGTTCGGCACGCCGGTAAGCGTGGCCGACGCCGGGCTGGGGGTGTGGCGTACCCGGCTGGACGACGAGAGCCGCCCCTACCCGGGCCATCACACCATCCACGGAACCGAGATAGTGCCGGCCTCTGTACTGCTGAACACCTTCCTGCGGACGGGAACCGAGGAGGGCCGCCCGCCGGTGCTGACCGACGTGCTGCTGAGCACGCCGCTTCCCACAGCCGACCCCCGGGAAATCCAAGTGGTCGCCAAGGACGACACCATCCGGCTCTTCTCCCGGACGGTCACCGGGCCCGACAGCACGTGGCAGCAGCACGCGTCGGTGGCGGTCCAGTCCGCCGGCACCACCGCATCCGGCATCGCCTCAGGCATCGCTGGCCCGCGGCCGGCCGACCCGCCGCCGGCCGGCCCGCCGCCGGCGGCCGGCCTGGTACCGGCCGACCTGGTACCGGCCGAGCCCAGCCTGGTCACCGACCATCTCGCCACCGTCGGCGTACCGTCGATGGCCTTTAAGTGGCAGGTGCGGGAGCTGTCCCGGGCCGATGGAACGCTGCGAGCCCTGGTCCGCATCGAGCAGCCCGCCACGGCACCGACCTGGGCCCCGGCGTTCGACGCCGCGCTCTCCGCCGCGCCTGCCGCGTTCGGCGGCCCGCCGGTGCTGCGCGTCGTCGCCGGCGTCGACGAAGTGACGGTAGCCGGCGAGGCGCCGGTAGCCGGTGAAGCGCCCGTCCAGGTCGTTATCGACGTACGGCTCGACCGCACGGCCCCGGACTGCGCCGACGTCACGGTCTCCGACGAGTCCGGCACGATGGTGGCACGGTTGCGCGGCGTCCGCTTCAGCGTGCTTGACCGGCTCGAGGCGGCGCCTGCGCGCCCCGAGCAGCTCGTATACGAAATCGCCTGGGTGCCGTACCGGTCCGATCCGGCGAACCACCGGACACCGCGAGAAGTGGTGCTGGTCGGCGGCGAGGAGGCGCTGGCGGAAGCAGTCGGCCGAAGGATGATCGGTGCGGGAATCTCGCTGCGGACGGCGCTCGACGCCGAGGATCTGGCCCGGCTCGACCCGCCGCCGGACCATTCCGCCGCGGTGCTGGTCCTGCCCGGCAGTGAGGCCGACGCGCCAGCGGCGGCCGCTCGGGAGGCGTGGCTGCTCACCCGGGTCACGCAGGTTCTCGCCGCGAGCAACCGGAGCGGGTTTCCCCGGTTGTGGTGCCTGACCCGGGGAGTACGGGAGTCCGCCAGCACAGCAGGGCTGGCTGATGCCCCGCTGTGGGGGCTGGGCCGGGTGCTCGCCACCGAGCATCCGGAGTTCTGGGCCGGGCTGATTGACGTGGACCCAGCGGATGAGACGGGACTCGACGCACTACCCAGCGTGCTCGGTGTCACGACGCCAGATGACGTGCTCGCCCCGCGCGGCACCGATATCTCCGTTGCCCGGCTCGCCCTGCTGGACAGGCAGCCGGTGCGGCCGCCACTGCGGTGCCGTCCGGACGGCACGTACCTCATCACCGGTGGGCTTGGCACCCTCGGCCTGACCGTGGCAGAGTGGCTGGCCGACCACGGGGCCCGGCGGCTGATACTGGCCGGACGGGGCGGGCTGCCGCCGCGGGCTCGCTGGGAGCTGCCGCCAGACGCCGGAGGTCCGGATGCGCGAATGCACGATCAGATCACCAGGGTCCGCGCACTCGAGGCACGCGGCGTGACCATCCGAGCGCTCGCCCTCGACATAGCTGATGGGGAACAAGCGCGGCAGCAGCTCGACCCGGACGTCCTCGGCCTGCCGCCGGTACGCGGCGTCGTGCACGCCGCCGGCGTTCTGGACAACCGCCTGGCCGCCGACCTGGACGAGGCGTCCCTGCGCCGGGTGCTGCGTCCCAAGGTCGATGGGGCGTGGGTGCTGCATCAGCTTTACCCGCCGGGCAGCATCGAGTTCCTGACCCTCTTTTCTTCCTGTGGACAACTGCTGGGGCTGGCCGGACAGGCCAGCTACGGTGCGGCCAACGCATTTCTCGACGCTCTCGCGACGCACCGTCGCAGGCTGGGCACCGACGACACCACCAGCTTCGGCTGGACCTCCTGGCAGGGGCAGGGCATGGCGGTCAACGCCGTGGTGGACAACGAGCTGGCGGCCCGGGCCGTCGCCGCCATCGAGCCCAGGCAGGCGTTCGCGGCCTGGCAATACGCCCATCGTCACGGCGGCGGTCACCTGCCAGTGCTCCGAGTACTGCCAGCCGGGCCGGACATAGACCGCCCGCCGTTGCTAGCCGAGCTGCCCGCCGGCGAGGACGCCGGAGACGTGACGTCAGAGCAGGCGCCAGTCGCCCAGCTCGCGGACCTAACGCCGGAGGAGCTGCGGGCTACCGTGCAGACCGAGGTGGGCGAACAGATCGCGATGGAGATGCGGTTGCCGGCGTCCGAGCTGGACGCCCGCCGCTCCCTGCATGAGCAGGGTCTGGACTCGGTCATGACGCTGGTGATCCGGCGGCGGCTGGAGAAGCGGTTCGGTCGCTCATTGCCAGCCACCCTGCTATGGAACCAGCCGACGGTCTCCGCGATCGCAGAGCACCTTGCCGACGCGCTCACCGCCGCTTCCGCCGGGCAGTGACCGGCACTCACAAGAGAGGAACATGACCGTGCCCGAAGACGATGTCAGGGACGCGTTGACGACCTTCATCAGGGAGAACCTCGCGCAGGACACCCCATACGAAGTCGACTACGACACCCCGCTGCTGGAGCTGGGCATCCTGGACTCGCTGAAGACCGCGATGCTCCTCAACTACATCCGGGACAAGCTCGGCACCCCGATACCGCCGCAGATGGTCGACGCGCCCAGCTTCCGGAGCGCCCGCACCATCGCCGCGCTGGTAGGCGGTCTGATGAGCGCGCCGAAGTAAGGATACGGTCCTGTCGTTATGCGCGTGCTGTTTACATCTTTTCCTGGCAATACACATTTCTTCAACAGCGTGCCAATGGCCTGGGCGCTGTGCACCGCGGGTCACGAAGTGCGCGTGGCGAGCGGGCCGGAACTGGTGGACACGATCACCAGGGCGGGTCTGACGGCGGTCCCGGTCGGGTCGGCCGAGACACTCAAGGAGAAGACCCAGCGCGCCGTAAAGGAGATGAACTACGGGTCCGTCGAAAGGTGGCACGCGCTTGCGGGCACGGCGCGGCATCACCTGAGTGAGAGCCAGGGGCATCTCCCCGGCTGGGAGGATCTCAGCCGGCTATACGACATGGGAATCACCCCAGGGGCCAGCATCATGAACGATTCGATGATTGACGACCTGGTGGTGTTCAGCCGCTGGTGGCGGCCCGATCTGGTCCTCTGGGACGCGGCCAGTTACGCCGGCTCGATCGCCGCCGCGGTGACCGGAGCGGCCCACGGGCGGGTGCTGTACTCCCACGACACCGACGCCTCGATGCGCCGCCGCTTCCTGCGGCTAAAGGCCGAACAACCGCCCGGCGCCCGGCGGGACACCTTCCGGGAGTGGATGACCGGGTGGACTGACAAATTTGGACTGGAGTTCTCCGAAGACCTTTTCAGCGGGCATTTCACGATCGACCAGTTGCCGCCATCTTTCCGCATCGACACCGGCCTGGACTACCTCTCCATGCGCTATGTCCCCTACAACGGTCCGGCTGTGCAATCCGAATGGCTGTGGGGCGACCCGTGCGCGCCGCGGCTGCTCATGACGTTCGGGTTGTCCGTACGGGACTGGAGCTACCTGCAGATCATGTCGGTCGAGCGGCTTCAGCAAACGCTGGACGCAGTGGCCGACCTCGACATCGAGCTGGTGGTGACCTTGCAGGCCGAACTGCGCGAGCGGCTGTCGCGGATCCCCGCCAACACACGGGTCACCGACTTCGTTCCGCTCCAGTGCATCGTGCCGTCATGTTCGGCGGTGATCCATCAAGGGAGTCCCGGCGGGTTCAACATCTCGCTGCTGTACGGGGTTCCGCAGCTGGTAATCAGCATTGCCAACGATGCGCACCTGAAGAGCAGCCACCTGCGCGACAGCGGGGCGGGCTTGGCGATAGCGCCGGCCGAGGTGACCGGTACCAAGATTCGTGATGCCGTGGTGCGCCTGCTGGGCGACCCAGCGTTCCAGGCCGGCGCGCGGCGGTTGCGGGAGGAGATCCTCCGCCAGCCGAGCCCCGCAGAGCTGGTACCGGAGCTGGAACGGCTGGCGGTCCGGCACCGCCGCTGAACGCGCGACGCACAGCTGATACCGAGGGGCCGACGCCGATTGGCGCCGGCCCCTCGCTCGTGCGGATCTCGTGCGGATCTCGTGCGGATTAGGACAGGATGCCCTCGCGGACGCGGGTGTACTCTCCGGCGAGGTGGCTCGCGAGCTCAGCTGGCGTTGGCTGATCGACGATCGTCACCAGCGGTATCTCCATCTCGGTAATGATCATCAGGTACTTCGTCAGCTCGAGCGCGGACAGCGAGTTCAGCCCGAGTTCGAGAAGGTTGCTGTCGTCATCGACCGAATCCAGCGACAGGAGCATCGCCACATGCGCACGAATCGCCTCCCGAAGCAGCCGCTTCCGCCCTTCCGCGTCGTCGCTCGCCAGAGAACTCCGGAGTTCTACCTCATTCATGTCAATATCACCGTTACCTTCCTTTTTCGGCAACCGTCTCGCGATCCATTACTCAGATGTCATCGCGCCCTCTTCTCTTCTCTCTGCGTCCGAGGTCACCGGCGCGGCGTCGTACAGCCAGTACCGTTCGCGTTGGAACGCGTACGTAGGCAGCGGAACCGTACGGGGGGACGGCTCGTGGTCGAGAATCCCAGCCCAGTTGACGGTGGTGCCCATGATGTGCAGCTGGGCCAGGGCCCTGAAAAACGCCCGGCCCGCGGGCCGTTCGCCGTCGAGCACGGACAGCACCAATGGCGGGCGTATGCCGGCCGGCACCACCGGGCAGGGCCCGAGTTCCAGCAGGACGCCCGCGCCGCCGGAAACGGCGACCGCTTCCTCGGACCAGGGAACCCGCTCAGCCCAGTACCCGGGCTTATTGATCCGCTCGTCCACGGGCTCGCCGCCGCAGATGACGGGAACCCGGGGGACCGCGCAGTTCGGCCCGCCATTGGCGGACCCGGTGATCAGCCGGCACGCGTCCGGCAGGTCGAACACTCCGGCCGCGTGAGCGGCCGCGATCTCGCCGGCCGAATGCCCGATCACAATGCCGGGGCGCAGTCCGGCCGCGTCCAGCAGCCGAGCCAGCCCGATCTGCAGGGCGAACAGGCCCACTCGCGCCTGACCGTTCCGGTTGTGCTGGCAGCCGCCGGAGAGCACCTCACGCGGCGGGCAGTCCACCAGGTTACCCACCTCATCGATCGCGGCGGCGAACGCCGGGAACCGTTCGTAAAGCTCCGCGCCGGCACCCGGTCGAGGGCTCTCCCCGCCGAACACCCAGGCCGCCCCGCTGGCCCGGGCCGGAACAATTGCGCCGGCCTGGGCCGGAACAGGTCCGCCGACCGCGACCGCGCGCAGACGCGCGACCGCGCGCAGACCTGCCACCAGCTCCTCGCGGTCGTCACCGACGACGACCGCGCGGTGTTCGAACACCGGCCTCGTCGTCGCCAGCGACCAAGCCACATCGGCCACCGGCAGCTCCGGGCGTTCCGTGACGTGCGCCGCCAACGCAACAGCCTGGGCCCGCAGCGCCCTTTCGCTCCTGGCCGAGACGACCCACGGAACGACGTGATCAGGCACCTCGCGGTCGGCGCTTTCCGCCGGCTCGGGGGCCTCTTCGAGGATCAGATGCGCGTTGGTGCCCGAAACGCCGAACGAGGACACCCCGGCCCGGCGCGGACGCTCACGCTCCGGCCAGTCCGCCGGCTCGGTGAGCAGCCTTACCGCACCCGCCGACCAGTCCACGTACGGGTTGGGCCGGTCGACGTTCAGGGTGGCCGGCAGCATCCGGTGCCGCATGGCGAGCACCATCTTGATCACCGAAGCGATCCCTGATGCGGCCTGCGTATGCCCGATGTTGGATTTGATCGAGCCTAGAAGGAGCGGCCGGTCCGGTGACCGGTCCTGCCCGTACGTCGCGAGCAGCGCCTGCGTCTCGATCAGGTCGCCCATGGGGGTGCCGGTGCCGTGTCCCTCGACGACGTCCACGTCGGTTGCGGGCAGCCGGGCGTCGGCCAGCGCATCGCGGATCAGCCGCTGCTGCGTCGGGCCGTGCGGTGCCGTGAAACCGCCGCCACCGCCGTCCTGGTTTACGGCCGAGCCGCGGATCACCGCCAGCACCGGGTGACCGCTCCGCCGGGCGTCCGACAACCGCTCCAGCAGTACCAGCCCCGCGCCCTCACCCCACACCATGCCGTCGGCAGCTGCCGCGAAAGGTTTGCAGCGGCCGTCGGGGGCGAGCATGCCGGGCTGCGCCGAGTACTCAAGGAACAGCCCGGGGGTTGACAGGATGGTGGCGCCACCAGCGAGTGCCAGCGTGCATTCGTCTCGCCGCAGCGCCTGGCCGGCCAGGTGGATGGCCACCAGCGCCGATGAGCAGGCCGTGTCCACCGTCACCGCCGGCCCCTCCAGGCCGAGCATGCGGGACACACGGCCGGAGGCAAGGCTGCCGGAGATGCCGGCGGCCAGGTGCCCGAGAACGCCGTCTGGCGCCCGGTCGAATCCCGGCAGCCCCGTGATGTAGTCGTGGGTGGTTATGCCGACGTAGACGCCGGCGCGACTGCCGCGCAGCGTGTGCGGGTCGATGCCCGCGCTCTCGACAGCTTCCCAGGCGAGCTCGAGGAGCATCCGCTGTTGCGGCTCGGTTGTCAGCGCCTCGCTCCGGCTCATGCCGAAGAAGGACGCGTCGAAGTCGAGCGCGTCGTAGACGAAGGCGCCAGCGCGGTCATGACAGGTGCCGTCCGGCGAGCGGAGCCCGTCGACGTCCCAGCCCCGGTCGGCCGGGAAGCCGGCGACCGCCTCCCTCCCCTCGGCGACCAGCCGCCACAGCTTCTCCGGCGAGCGCGCGTCGCCCGGGAATCGGCAGGCCATCGCCACTATCGCGACCGGCTCCCGGTCCCTCGACTCGTACTCGCGCAGGCGCTGCCGGGCCTGGTGCAGCTCGCCGGTGGTCCATTTCAGGTAGTCAATGAGCCTTTCTTCGGTCGGCATATGGTTCTCTCCGGCTATGCGATCGGGACGCGCTCGTAGGCGGGCAGCCGTACGATGTCGAGCTCCTCGGGCCGCAACGGTGGGCCGGGAAGCTTCGGATAAGGCGTATCGGAGTGCATCAGGGACAGGAAGCGGCTGGAACCCAGCTCGGTCTGTCCGGCAGACAGGCTGATCACGTCGGTCACCACCGCGCAGACCCGGGGAGCTACCAGCGACTTCTCGATGATGGAATCGGCGAAACGCAGCTGATGTTCGGTTTGCTCACCCACCAGCCGCGGATCCGTCGCGTTAATCCGGCAGTTCGCGTAGCCGGCGTCCTTCGAGGCCGCGAGGATCCATGGATCGTCCACTGCCGCGCCGATCGCCTCTTGCATCCGGCGGGTGGTACCGCCTGACGCCAGCTCCCGGTCCAGCGCGGCCGCGCAGCGCGCCGCCGCGCTCATCCCGTGGCCGTAGACCGGGTTGAACGCGGCGAGCGAGTCGCCGACGATGATCAGGCCGTCAGGCCAGCCTCCGTGTCGTTCAGGGTAAAGACGCCGGTTGGCCCCGGAGCGGGAGCGGAACATGGAGGTTACCGGCTCCGCCAGGCCGATGAGGTCGGCGACGAGCGGGTGGCCCAGCCGGCTCCGCGCGAACGCCTGGAAGTCGTCCTCGTGAGCGGGTAGCGCCCCGCCCCTGGTACACGACAGCGTAACGATCCAGCGACCGCCTTCGACCGGGTAGACCACGCCGAATTGGGCGGGCTGGTCCACGCTGTGGTAGGCGCAGACATTGACGGCGGGGAAGACGGTCGCGGCGCCGGGCGGCGCCGCGAATAGCCTGGTGGCGTACCCGATGCCCGCATCGACGACGTCCTTCTCAGGCGGGGGCACGCCCAGCGCCGGCAACCAGTGCCGGAGGCCGGAGGCCCGTCCGGTGGCATCCACCACCAGGTCCGCTTCGATAGCGGTGGTCTCTCGGTTCATGTCACGCACCCGAACGCCGGCGACCCGGCCGCGATCGCCGCACAGGCCGACCACTTCGGTGCCCTGCCGCAGGTCGATGCGGCCGGCCGACAGTATCTGGTCGCGGACGATCCAGTCAAGGAGCGGACGGGTACACAAGATGGCGAACTGGGTCGGCGGGAAGCGATGCTGCCACCCCCGCACCGTGAGCGTCACCTGATCGCCCTGGAAGCCGATCCGGCGCGCGCCGGCGCCGATCATCCGGTCGGTCGTGCCAGGCAGCAGCTTGTCTATGATGCCGGCACCGTTCGACCACAGCAGGTGGGCGTGATGCGCCTGCGGCACGCCCCGACGTTGCCCGGGACCTTCGGGGAGGATGTCGCGCTCTACCACGGTGACCGAGCCGACGTGGCGGGCCAGCACTTCGGCTGACAGCATTCCGGCCAGGCCACCGCCCATGACGACCGCATGTGTGGATCGGCTCATCCTCTGATTCCTTCTGCGCCATGCCGTCTTTCGCATTACATACGCCTTCGGTAATATCGCCGAGTTGGCTAAAGCCTTGCTAATCCTTAAATAGGCGGGCTTGGCAAATAGGGGTTCAAATAGGGGTCGTTAGTGGTGGCCTCCGCCGAGGCGTATAGTAGATAGTGCAAGCATGACTACGGATGCAGACGCGAAACTGCGTTCCATCGTAATTGCGGAGGAAATCAGGCCTCCTGACACACGGACGATCGGATACTATTACGATCACAGAATTTTCGACGTAATGGCGGAGCTCTGGGACGGCAATCTGCATTACGGTCTGTGGCGCGACGAAGACGACAAGAGCAGCTTCATCGAGGCCGCCGAAGAGATGACCAACGAGATGATCCGGCGGCTGGATCCGAGGCCCGGCGACCGCGTGCTCGACGTGGGCTGCGGAAACGGGACGCCGGCGATACAGCTTGCCCGCGCGCGCCCGGTGGAGGTAGTGGGCATTTCCGTCAGCGAACGTCAGGTCGCTCGTGCCAATCAACGCGCCCGCGAAGCTGGCCTGGGTGATCGCGTCTCATTCGAGCAGGTCAACGCCATGGACTTGCCGTATCCGGCGGGGTCGTTCGACGGCGCCTGGGCGCTGGAATCCATGCTGCACATGCCGGACAAGGTCCGGGTGCTGTCGGAGGTAGCCCGCGTGGTGCGGCCCGGCGGTCGTATGTCCATCGCGGACATGGTTTACCAGGAGCCCGCGGATCGCACCAAGGACGTAAGCGCGCGGTACAGCACCGTATACGCCTCGCTGACCCCGCTTGATGAGTACCGGAGCGTGCTAGAGCAGGCAGGCCTCGTCCCGGAAGACATCAGGGACGTCACCAAGGAGACGTTCCCCACGAACGCGGCCTTTGCCGCGGGCCTGAGATCCCGCGCCGATCAGTTCACCGAGATTCTCGGCGCCGAGGGGTATGAGCTGCTCATCGGGAACCAGGAGAAGATCGCTCGCATGCCAGAGCTCGGATACGTGCTGATCACGGCGAGGCGGCCCGGATAGATATCCATGCTTGAAGCTGGAATACAAGATCTTAATGTCCCGGCGAGCGACGGCGTGCGACTGCATGTGCGGCACAGGCCGGGCACGCGACCTCCGGCATTTCTCCTTGTGCATGGCCTGGCGTCGAACGCCCGGATGTGGGACGAGGTCACCGGGCGGCTCGCCGCGGAAAACTATCCCACGTACGCCGTCGACCTGCGCGGCCATGGCGAGTCCGACACCCCGGACGAGGGACATGACACCGCCACCGCCGCCTCGGATGTCGCAGCGGTCGGCTCCGCCCTCGGGCTGACCGGCGCGGTGGTGGCCGGCCACTCCTGGGGCGGTAGCGTATCGTTGCGGCTGGCCGCCGAGCGTCCGGCGCTTGTCGCCGGGCTCGCGCTGATCGACGGCGGCTGGACCGACGTGGCAGAGCCGATGACCCACCGCGCGGAACACTGGCGCGAGCAGCTGTCCCAGCGCCTCGCGAGCCGCGGGAGCACCACCGTTGACGAGACCCGCAACCATCTACGCAACGTCCACCCGGGTTGGTCCGACGGCGCGATCGAAGCGTGCATGGCCGATATGCGCGTCGGTCCGGACGGCCTGTTGTCCCCGCGCCTGTCAGGGCCTCATTTCATGTCGATACTCGAGAGCGCGTGGAAAGAGCGGCCGCACCAGTGGTATCCATTGGTCACCGTGCCGGTCATGCTGATGCCCGCAATTCACGACCAGTCTGTGGCCAGCGAGCAGCACATCCGGGAATGGGTGGACAGCGCCGAGGCGGCGCTCTCCCATGCGACCGTCAGATGGTATGTGAGCGCCGACCACTATCTTCAGTGCGAGCACCCGGAGCGGATCGCGAACGACCTAATCGATCTGGCCCGCGAGGTTAGTCCGTAGCGTATTCAGCCCTTTGGCTCGTCAGTTCCGATACGTACCGGCAGCGACAGGAACTTCCACATATGCTCGCGCCCGTGCTTCAGGTCTCGCGGATCCACAGCGAGGGCAAGGTCAGGGAAACGGTGCAGTAGCGCCTCGAATGCCACCTCGGCCTCCTCGCGGGCGAGGGCCGCACCCAGGCAGTAGTGCAGCCCGTGTCCGAAGCCGAGATGGCTGCCACCGTCGCGGGTGAGGTCAAGCCGTTCCGGGTCGTCGAACACGCGCGGGTCGTAATTCGCCCCGGTGACGATGGGCATCAGCGCCTCGCCCTTGCGTACGATCTCGCCACCGACCTCGATGTCCTCTGTCGCGTAGCGGAAATGTGCGCCCAGCACCGGGTCGCACCAGCGCAGCAGTTCATCGACGGCGCGGGGCATCAGGTCCGGGTTCTCCCGGAGCAGAGCGAGCTGATCGGGATTGGTGAGCAGAGCAAGGATCCCGTTCGTGATGAAGTGCATGGTGGTCTCGTAGCCTGCGACGACCAGCGAGACAATCGTCCAGACCAGCTCGTCGTCCTTCAGCCGGTCACCGTCCTCGTCATGGACCCGTATCAGCGCCGACGCCAGGTCGTCCTCCGGGCATGCGCGGCGGCGCTCGATCAAACCACTGACATAACCGAACGGCGTTTCCCAACGAGCCCGGTTGTGCGTGCCTTCGCCGGGGCCGGCGCCAGCCAGCCACTCCCACACGACGACCCGGAATCGGTCACGCTCCTTCTCCGGAACGCCGACCAGCTCACAGATCACAGTGAGCGGCAACGGGGTCGCGAAATGCCGGAGCAGGTCGACCACGCCATCCTCGGCCACCTCCGGCAGGCGGTCCAGCAGCCGCGCGGTGATCTCTTCAATTCTCGGCCGCAGCTGGGCGACCCGCCGCGGGGTGAACGCCGCGGACACGAGCCTGCGCAGCCTGAGATGATCGGCACCGTCCAGGCTGGGCAGGTTGGCTCGGGAAAACGCCACGTACTCCGGCGGGATCCCGCTGGCCAGCTGAAACTGCTCCAGCCGGTTCGCTGTATCCGCCATCCCCGGCACGTTGGACGGGTTCAGCACGAACCGCGGGTCGCTCAGCACCATCTTGGCGTCGTCGTAACGGGTGGCCATCCAGAATGGTTCCACGCCAGGCATGGTCGCGCGGACCAACCGCGTCCGCTCCCGTATCCTCGAATAGGTAGCGAACGGGTTCTTGACGAGTTCCGGGCACTGCGGGTCGACCGGTTTCGTGGCGGACACGATCACAAACTCCGTGTTCGCTACGAGGCCCGGCTCACGGACGTTGTCAGCGATGCTCCGGATCGTGATGTCGATGAAGCCCGCTTCGCGTAGCCGCTCCAGGTAGGTGTGCCGGCCGCCGAGCAGAATGACGTCGGCGGTGGCCACCCTGCCGCCAGGATGCAGCACCCGGTATGCCTCGCGGAAGAAATCCGGCCGGCTCTCGAGGTAGAAAGCCGGCTCCAGCGCGACCACGCAGTCGAACATCCTCGAGTCGAAAGGCATGCCGATCGCGGAACCGGCCCGCGGGTCCAGCCTTCCGCCAGGCGTGTCCGCCGGCGTGACGTCAAGGCTGGTGATGGACGCCGGTCCTCTGGTCTCCAGCCGACACGCGTCCTGGCCGGCGTAGCCGAACCCGGCGGCGAGCACCCGGTCGCCCACCCCGATCCCGGCTGCGTCGGCGACCAGATCGCAAGCGTCGTCGAGGATCGGGTGGTGGTTGGCCATCGCGTTCGGCTCCTTAATAGTCATTCCGTCAGGCTGATCGGCGCGGTCACCACTCGACCGGCAGCCTGTGGACGCCGTAAGCCATCGTGTCTTGTTTGGTCGGCACCTCATCAGCCGGCACCGCCAGGCGCAAGTCCGGGAACCGGCAGAACAATGCCGGATACGAGATTCGCATGACCACACGGGCGAGTTGCTGGCCGAGGCACCCGTGCACGCCGTGGCCGAATGCGATATGGCCGCCAGCAGGCTTGGTGATATCGAGTTTCTCCGGGTCGTCGAAATGTCCGGGGTCGCGGTTGGCGGCCGGGAGCGACATCATGACCGCCTGACCCTTCCTGATCAAGATGCCCTCGATCTCGACGTCCTCGGTCGCAGCGCGCTGCGGACCCACGTGACCGATGGTCAGGTACCGCAGCAACTCCTCCACCGCGTTGTTGATGAGACCGGGATCGCGGCGCAGCAGTTCCTTCTGGGCGGGGTGCTCCAGCAGCGCGAAGGTGCCCAGCGCCAGCATGTTCGCTGTGGTCTCGAAGCCGCCCGCGAACAGGATCCAGGCGACTGTGGCCAGTTCGGTGTCGGTCAGCTCGCCATTCTTGATGAGCCTGCTGAGCAGGTCATCGCCAGGATCCTGGCGCCTGCGCTCGATCAGCGGCGGGAAGAACTCCTGCACTGTGTCCAGGGCGCTGCGTGTCTCCTCGACGCTGCTGCCCCAGCGGGACATCGTGGCTACCGCCCAGCGGAAGCTCTCCCGGTCCTCATGCGGGATGCCCAGCAGTTCACAGGTCACCAGGGAAGGAACGGGAAACGCGAAGTCCTCCACCAGATCGGCTGGCGGCCCTGACTCCTCCATGGCGTCCAGGCACTTCCGCGTGATCCCGGCGATCTTCGGCTCGAGCCGTTTCATCCGCTGGACGGTGAACTCCGCGGTCAGTGCCCGCCGGTACCGCGTGTGCTCGGGAGGATCTTGCAGATGGAACATGCCCGACACGCTCATGTTCAGCTTGCCGGCGAACGCCTTGGCCATGGGAATGTCGACGACCAGGTGGTGACGCTCCGGCCGGGCGCTGAACCGGGGGTCGCTCAGGATCGACCGGACGGCCGAATAGCCGGTCACGAACCAGCCCAGGTGACCGTCGGCGAACCTCATGGGGATCAGCGGAGCCCTCTCCCGCAGGGTCCCCAGCACCTCCGGCGGGTCAAACGGGCCAGGACGAGCATGGCGGGGAAACGCGATCGGGGCGTCCATACGCGCAATCCTGCGGCCGCACGCTTACCGGCCACTAAAGCCGACCAGGGTTAGGAGTGCTTTAGCGACCTTGGCGAGCCTTTCGACCAGGCGCGCCCCATCGGCCGGGTCGATCGGGCCGTTGCCGCGGACAGGACGCGGAGAGGAGCGATTGCCCCGCCGATGGCCGACAACGAAGCGAAACTCCTGGATTATCTCAAGCGCGTCACCACTGACCTGCGCCGGACCCAGCGCCGCCTCAGGGACGCTGAGACGGCCGCGCAGGAGCCGATCGGGATCGTCGGCATGGCCTGCCGCCTGCCCGGCGACGTACGCTCTCCCGAAGACCTGTGGGACATGGTAGCCGAGGGCCGGGACGCGATAACCGGACTGCCCGGCGACCGCGGCTGGGACCTGGACGCCCTCTACCATCCGGATCCCGAGCATCTGGGCACCGCCTATGTCCACGAGGGCGGCTTCGTCCACGACGCCGGGGAGTTCGACGCAGCCTTCTTCGGCATCGGCCCGGCCGAGGCCCTCGGCATGGCCCCGCAGCAGCGGCTCGCCCTGGAAACCTCGTGGGAGGCCATCGAGCACGCGGGCATCGACCCCCGGTCGCTGCGATCCGCGCCCGTCGGCGTCTTCCTCGGCTGCGACGGCCTGGACTACTGCCTGAGCGGCGCGGAAGTTCCCCTGGGCTCGGCAGGCTACTTCACCATCGGTAACTCGGCCAGCGTCACATCCGGCCGCGTCTCCTACACGCTCGGCCTGGAGGGCCCGGCGCTCACGGTCGCCACCGCGTGCTCGTCCTCTCTGGTCGCCATCCACGTTGCCTGCGAGTCGCTGCGGCGGCGCGAATCAGCGCTGGCGCTGGCCGGCGGCGTGCACATCATGTCGTCGCCGGCCGCCCTTATCGGCTTCAGCGAGATGCGGGCGCTGGCGCCCGATGGCCGCTCCAAGCCGTTCTCGGCGAAGGCCGACGGCATGACCCTGGCAGAGGGCGCCGGAGTGCTACTCCTGGAGCGTTTGCCGGACGCGCGCCGTAACGGTCATCGGGTGCTGGCGGTGATCCGGGGTTCGGCGGTCAACTCCGACGGCGCCAGCAACGGGCTCACCGCGCCCAACGGGCCCTCGCAGCAGCGGGTGATCCGGCAGGCGCTGGCGAGCGCGCGCCTGCCCGCGTCCGATGTGGATGCGGTTGAGGCGCATGGTACGGGGACGACACTGGGTGATCCGATCGAGGCGCAGGCGCTGCTGGCGACCTACGGGCAGGACCGGCCGGCCGGCCGGCCGCTGTGGGTCGGGTCGGTCAAGTCCAACATCGGCCACACCCAGATGACCGCGGGTGCCGCGGGGGTCATCAAGATGGTGATGGCGCTGCGGCACTCGATGCTGCCGGCCTCGCTGCACATCGACGAGCCCACCCCGCATGTGGACTGGTCCGCCGGTACGGTGCGGCTGCTGACCCAGGCACGGGAATGGCCCCGCA
>JAFARZ010000406.1 GCA_019245115.1 Streptosporangiaceae bacterium
ATTACGCCGCGGCCAGCGCCTACTGCGACGCGTTCATGGCCCGCCGCCGCGCCGCCGGGCTGCCCGGCCAGTCCATCGCCTGGGGCCTGTGGCAGCAGGCCAGCACGATGACCAGCCACCTCACCGCCACCGACCTGGCACGACTACGACGCGGCGGGTTCACCCCGCTGACCGGTGAGCAGGGCACCGCGCTACTCGACGCCGCCTGCGAGGACGGCGGAGCGCAGGTGGTGGCCATGAACCTCGATCTGCGCGCGCTGGCCGGGCGGCCGGCTCAGGAGGTTCCCGCCATGCTGCGCTCGCTGGTGACCACCGCCCCGGGCCGGAAGCGGCCTGTCGCAGCGGGGACCGGTGAGACATCGGCTGACCTGGCGAGACGGCTGGCCGGAATGCCTGACGCCGAGCGGCGCACGACACTGCTGAACCTCGTCAGCTCGCATGCCGCCGCGGTGCTGGGCCACCGCGATCCGGGCGCGGTGCGCGCGGACACGCCATTCAAGAACCTGGGCTTCGACTCCCTCGCCGCGGTCGAGCTGCGCAACCGGCTCTCAGCGGCCACCGGCCTGCGGCTGCCCGCCGCCGTCGTCTTCGACTATCCGCACGCGGCGGTGCTCGCCGACCATCTGCTGAACCGGCTAGCCCTCAACGGCGCCTCGGCTCCGGCCGCCGACGCCGTCGAGCCGGTCCTCGGCGACCTTGGCCGGATCGAGGGCGTCCTCGGTGCGCTCGCCCTGGACCAGCCGGCGCGCGAGCGGGTCGCCCGCCGGCTGCGCGGGCT
Organism: Streptosporangiaceae bacterium; assembly: GCA_019245115.1. GTDB lineage: Bacteria > Actinomycetota > Actinomycetes > Streptosporangiales > Streptosporangiaceae > JAFARZ01. Next base: position 779 of record JAFARZ010000406.1, read on the forward strand.
GCTCGCGAGCCTGGACGGCCAACGGTCAGCGTCGGCGACGGCCGCCGACGTAGAGGCCGCCTCAGACGAGGAGATGTTCGCGCTCATCGATAAGCAACTGCGATCGTCGGCGATGGGGAACGAAGACTGATGCCGAGCACGGAAGACAAGCTGCGCCAGTATCTCAAGCGGGTCACGGTTGACCTCGGGCAGACCCAGCAGCGCCTTCAGGAGGTCGAGGAGCGGTACCGGGAGCCGGTGGCCGTCGTGGGTATGGCGTGTCGTTTTCCCGATGGGGTGGAGTCGCCGGAGGATTTGTGGGATCTGGTCGCGGCGGGCCGGGATGCTATTTCGCGGTTTCCGGCTGACCGGGGGTGGGATCTGGATGGGCTTTATCATCCGGATCCCGATCACGCCGGGACGAGTTATGTGCGTGAGGGCGGTTTCCTGGACGGTGCGGATCGGTTCGACGCTGCGTTTTTCGGCATCAGCCCGCGCGAGGCGGCGGCGATGGACCCGCAGCAGCGGCTGCTGCTGGAGACCGCCTGGGAGACGGTCGAACGAGCGAGCATCGACCCGCTGTCGCTGCGGACCACGCAGACTGGTGTCTTTGTCGGCGCGGGCCAGCCCGGTTTCGGCACGCCGCACACGGACGAGCAGGCCGAAGGCTACCTGCTGACCGGCAACGCCCTCAGCGTGCTGTCCGGACGGGTGGCCTACACCCTCGGCCTGGAGGGCCCGGCGGTGACGGTGGACACGGCGTGTTCGTCGTCGCTGGTGGCGATGCACCTGGCTGCCCAGTCGCTGCGGCAGGGGGAGTGCTCGCTGGCGCTGGCGGGCGGCGTGACCGTGATGACCACACCCGGCGGGTTCACCGAGTTCTCCCGGCAGCGGGGGCTGTCGCCGGATGGCCGGTGCAAGGCGTTCGCCGCCGCGGCCGATGGCACGGGCTTTTCCGAGGGTGCGGGGCTGCTGTTGCTGGAGCGGCTGTCGGACGCGCGGCGCAACGGGCACCGGGTGTGGGCGGTGATGCTCGGGTCGGCGGTCAACTCCGACGGCGCCAGCAACGGGCTGACCGCGCCGAACGGCCCATCCCAGCAGCGAGTGATCCGCGCCGCCCTGGCCAGCGCCGGCCTGTCCGCCGCCGACATCGACGCGGTCGAGGCGCACGGGACCGGTACGACGCTGGGTGACCCGATCGAGGCCGACGCGCTGCTGGCGACCTACGGGCAGGGCCGACCGGAGAACCGGCCGTTGTGGCTCGGCTCACTCAAGTCCAATATCGGGCATACCCAGGGCGCGGCCGGGGTGGCGGGCGTGATCAAGATGGTGATGGCGATGCGGCACGGCGTGCTGCCCGCCACGCTGCACGTTGACGAGCCGACCCCGCATGTGGACTGGGATTCCGGCGCGGTGCGGCTGCTGACCGAGCCGGTGCCGTGGCCGCGG
>JAFARZ010000041.1 GCA_019245115.1 Streptosporangiaceae bacterium
CCGTCCTTTGAGGTCAGGACGACCACCGCGTCATACAGCACCGACGGGCCGCCGTCGATCTTCTGGTCAGCGGGCAGTCGTGCGCCGTTGCCGACGTCGATGCCCCCGACGGTAGGCGCGACGAGCTCCACGTTGACGTGCTCGCGCTGGGCCGCCGATCGTAGCTGCTCGAGGACCGCCGCATCGATCCCGTTCGTGACCAGAACTCCGATCTTCCGCCCGGCGAAGCTGTCCGGGCCATTGCGCAGGATGCTGAGCGCCGGGGAGGCGGGCAGGTCAGCGACCGGCTCGCGGGCCGGAGTGAGCGGCGCGGGCAGCTCGGTAAGGCCGAGACCACCGGCGACCGCGCGCGCCAGGTCTTCGTGCACGTTGCGCAGCCCAGCCACCATCCGGGTCCGGATCTCCACCCGGTCGCACTTGCTCAGCTCGAAGACGAACGCGTCGATCAGGTGCCGCTGCTCGACCTCGGTCTGGCTGATGAAGAACTGCCGGGCCTGACTGTAGTGGTCCGCGAAGCTCTCCGGCCGTAGCCGCCGTTTCGGGCCTGAGTCGTTGCTGAGATCCCCGCCTGGATGACTGCTGAACCCCGCGGCCGGGTCCTCCCGCGGACCGCCTTCCTGTGCGCCCCACGAGTTCGGCTCATAATTCGCCCGGGTCCGCGGGCCGTACATGGCCATGAAGCCGTCCTGCTGGAAGTTCGCGAACGGGCACTTCGGCGCGTTGATCGGCAGGTGGGTGAAGTTCGTGCTGTTGAACCGGTTGAGCTGAGTGTCCAGATAGGAGAAGTTCCGGCCCTGAAGCAGCGGGTCGTTGGTGAAATCGATGCCCGGCACGACGTTGCCGGTGTGAAAGGCCACCTGTTCGGTATCGGCGAAGAAGTTCTGCGGCATCCGGTCGAGCACGAGCCGCCCCACCCGCCGGACCGGGACCTCCTCCTCCGGGATGATCTTGGTTGGGTCGAGGATGTCGAAGCCGAACCGGTCGGCGAACTCGTCGTCGAACAGCTGGAGCCCGAGTTCCCACTCGGGGAAGCTGCCTTCGCTGATGGCCTGCCAGAGATCACGCCGGTGGAAGTCCGGATCCGCGCCGTTGATCTTGAGCGCTTCGTTCCACACCACCGACTGCATGCCCTGGCTCGGCTTCCAGTGGAACTTGACGAAGGTCGACCGTCCCGCCGCGGTGACCAGACGGAACGTGTGGACCCCGAAGCCTTCCATGAACCGGAACGAGCGCGGAATGGCCCGATCGGACATGATCCACATCAGCATGTGCGTCGACTCCGGCATCAGCGACACGAAGTCCCAGAAGTTGTCATGGGCGGTCTGCGCCTGCGGGAACTCCCGGTCGGGCTCCTGCTTGGCCGCGTGGACCACGTCGGGGAACTTCATCGCGTCCTGGATAAAGAACACCGGGATGTTGTTGCCGACCAGATCCCAGTTGCCCTCTCGGGTGTAGAACTTCGTCGCGAAGCCCCGGACATCGCGGGCCAGGTCAGATGACCCCTTGTTGCCGGCCACCGTGGAGAACCGGACGAACACCGGAGTGCGCAGACCGGCCTCGGAGAACAGGTCGGCCCGGGTGAGATCGGCCAGCGGCTCGTAGTTCTCGAAGTAGCCGTGGGCTCCGTAACCGCGAGCGTGCACCACGCGCTCCGGGATCCGCTCGTGATCGAAGTGGGTGATCTTCTCGCGGAAGTGGAAATCCTCCAGCGCGTCGGGCCCGCGTTCGCCCACGCGCAGCGTATTCTGGTCATCGCTGACCACCGCGCCCTGCTGGGTGGTCAGCGGAGGTACGCCGTCACCGGCCACCTGATGCGTCTCGCCCCCGTGGCCTCGCTCAATCTGCTGGTCACCGTAGTCCACCCGCTGCCGGAGTGGCTCATTCTCCGTCGTCATGTTACTGCCTCACTTCTGTCCACGTCTGCCCGCGTCGGCTCGAATCTTCGGCCGCTACCCAGCCGACCCGGACGTTATGCCGGACGATGCGGCGGAAACGACGCGTGGAGGTGAAACCACCGCCGTTCGCTGTAATGTGTTTTCTTTTCATTGGAGATACCAACGGATCGTTAAGCTGGCGATGTGATGGCTGGTGACGACACCCGGCCGGCGCGGCTGATGGCCAAGCCGAGCTGGCTGATCAGCGAGACATCGCGGCACGCCCACCGGCTGCTGACCGAGAAGCTGGCCAGCGTGAACTCGCGCGGTTACCACTACCGGCTGCTGGCCGCCCTGGAGGAGTTCGGGCCGGACAGCCAGGCGCGGCTCGGTCGCCACACCGGCATGGACCGCAGCGACGTGGTCGCGGCGGTCAACGAACTCGCCGACCGGGGCTTCGCCGAACGGTCACCCGACCCCGCCGACGGGCGGCGCAACGTCATCACGATCACCCCGGCCGGCCTCGCCCAGCTGGAGCGGCTCGACAGCGTGCTGACCGACGTCCAGGGCGAGTTGCTGGCCCCGCTCTCCCCTGCCGAACGCGAGCAGCTGGCCCGGCTCCTGACCCGCGTACTGGAGCATCACGCCGATGACTGAGGTGGGCTCAGCGTGCCTCGATCCAGCCGTACCGCATACGCCCGGTCAGCCGCACGCCGAGGATAGGCGGCGCGCCCGGCTGGGCGCTCTCGCCGATCTTGACGTCGGTGTAGCGCACAGCCAGGGATTCGGCGTCGACGAAAATGCCCGGCTTGGTCACCAGTACCAGGGAGCCGCCGCGCATGTGCAGGTCGATGCGCAGCGTGTCGTACATGATCATCGCGTCGGTGAAGTCCAGCATCACGTCACACCACGACGAGCGCAGGTACAGGCGCCGGGGGACCGCCCACCGGCCGCCGCGGCGGATCGAGCCACCCCGCTGATCGATCCTCAGCACGTCTTCGTAGCGGCCCGCGACTCCTCGGACGACCGGGGGGTCTGGCGGGGCCGGCCGGGCCGGCGGGGCCGGCTGGCCTGGCGGGGCCACCAGGTCGGCGGTCAGCGCGGCGAGATCACCGAACGTGCGGGCGGACAGGGCGGCTTCCAGGCGCTCCTCGAACTCCTCGGCGGTGAGCCGGCCGTCCCCGGCAGCGGCGCGGAGCACGTCCATGACCTGGTCCCGGTCCGCGTCGGAAGCGCGCAAGCTACTCCAGGCAACGCGCTCGGAAGACTCACCGCCCGGCGGATAACCTGACGGCACATCCCCTCCTGTTCCGCTGGCAGCTCGGCAACCGCATGCCGGCGCGAGCCGACAGACCTACATTAACCCCGCGGTTGCCGGTTAGCGGCGTCCCCCGGGCTCGCCGTAGTCGAACGGCAGGGCCTGTAGCTCAGCCACGGGGATCTGGGTCAGGACGTATTGCCAGTCGCCGGGCGGGAGCAGGTTCTGCGGGTCCATCAGGGCCGGGTAGGGGTTCACGCCGCCGTGGGCCGCCTCGTAGGGCCGTGGGTCCTCCGCCATGGTGACCATGGCACCGCCCATATCGGTGAGGATCAACCCGTACTTCTGCATCGCCCGCGCGATGGTCCGCGCCGCCGGGCTGTACAGCGTGTTCACGTCGAACGAGGGATTCAGCCGGAAGCGCTGCCCTTCGCAGGGGATGTTACTGCCGGTGGCGTTCCCGTCGTCGCGGCTGGCGGGCCAGGAGAAGCAGTTCGCCTGAGGGTTAGGGATGATCAGGTTGATCGCGTGGTCGATATTGCCGCGCTGCAACTCGGAGATCCGGATGGTGAACGCGCCGAGCGGCAGTCCAGAAGCCGACGCACCCAGCGGGTTCTTGAAGATCCCGGGGTTTGCGGAGTAGTGCTTTATCTCGCCGCCCCAGCACGCCGACCAGTGGCCGCTGGCGTCCTTCTGCGCGCGCCAGAAGTCCCAGTAGGTGTCGGTGGACGGCTGGTAGATGGTGGTCGATTCGTCGGTGCCCTTCGACACGATCAGGTTCGCGGGCGTGGGCACCGCGGCCAGCGAGGGGGCGATCACCGACGCGAGCTGCGGCATGTTCAGGCAGTTGGAGTAGGTCCAGCGCTGCACGCGGGTATTCCGCCCGACGTAGAAGACGGGCGTCGAGAACGTGTCGGTGTTGACGCCCCAGATGCCTGCGTGAGTCTGCTGCTCTTGCTGGATGTAGGCCACGAGGGCCGCGGAGTCCGGGGCCAGTCGCACGTTGGCCGGCAGCGGCGTGTTCCACGGACCGGTCCGCGCGAACCCGTTGTCCGGCCTGGCGTGCCGCCGCACGTCCTGGCCGCCCTGGCCGGCCAGGGCGGAACCGGAGCAGACGGTCAGCGCGAGCGAGACGGCCGCTGTGACGGATACCCACCTTGCGCGTGCACGCATCTCTCCCCGCCCCTTCCTCGCGGCTACGCGAAGCTGGCCGGAGCGTACCCCGTGCGGCGGCCTCGCGGCCCGGGCCATCGCTGGCCGGCTTCGCCGCGCCGTCGCGTGCCTGGTGACCGCACCCGATAGGTCCGGTGCGCGGCGGGCCGGGATGTAACTTTCAAGGCCATGGCGCCCGCCGGGCCGCCGGAAACGCATCATGATCCGGCCGGCGACCGGCCGGATCATGATGCGTTTCGATGGCTACACCCAGACGCTGTTTATCAGCTGACCGGAGTGAGCTCGAAGCCGACGTTCTGCCCCGAGCTGTTGATGGTCGCGTCGCCGACGATCACGCCGTTGCTGTTGATGCCGTTGGCGATCGTCAGCGTCACGCCGGAGCCGGCCGGGATCAGCGTGTTCAGGTTGACCGAGTGCCCGCTGGCGAAGGCGAACGCGTCGCCGTTGCCGTCCCCGCCGACGATCACACCGCTGTCGTTGACCGCCTTGGCCTCGGCGTCGTTATTGGTTTCACCGGGTACGTTGAGGTCGGTCACCTTGCCGTTGACGAACTCCACGGCGTGCTCGTTGAAGTCGGTCGCGCTGATGGAGAAGCCAACGGCCAGGCCGTTGTTGTTGACGGCGAGCGCCTGGGTCGTAGAGCTGCCGGGCAGTCCGCCGAGGCTGGTGATCTTGCCGTTCTGCCATTTCGCGGCGACTTCGTTGTCGGCGCTGTTCACCGCGCTGCCGACGATGAGGTTGTTGTTGTTGACCGCGATCGGGTTGGAGTTCGTGCTGCCGAACGATCCGCCGCCACCGGGAAGGCCGGGAAGCTTGGTGACCGTGCTGCCCTGGACGGTGAATCCGTCGCCGATGCTCCCGTCGGTGAGCGCGACAACGATCAGACCGTGATCATTGATCCCGTTCGCGACCGTGTCGCTGCCGGTGAAGCCGACGGCCTTGTCGATCGCCGGCTGGAGGTCGGTCGGCGTCGTCCCGCCCGGCCATTCGATGGCCTGCGTCGGATTGTCGACCGAGTTGGCGGTGAAGCTGCCCACTACGTCACCGTTGTTGTTCATCATCTCGGGGAACGATCCGAACTGGGTTGCCTCATCGGAGGGCGCGCCGAGGAATGTCGCGGCGCTGGCCCGGGCGGGCAGCACGAAGCCCGTCTGTACCCCGGCCTGCTCGCCGGTGCCGAAGATCTCGCCGCTGTTGTTGATGCCGAACACGTCCGCGCCGGGGACCGTGCTGGCGTTGATCAAGGTGAGCTTGTAGGCGGTGGCGATTCCGCTGGTGGTGGCCGCGTGCGCGGGAGCGCCAAGCGCCATACCGGCCGTCACCGCCGCTGCGAGAGCCAGGGCGCCGACGGCAAGACGCCGGCGACTTGGATTCGTCATGGATGCTCTTTCCTTTCGGTAGCCCGGTCTCGGTAGCTATGACCTATCTACTAAGACACTTAGTACTACGAAAGTTAGGAGCAACCGGTTCGGCTGCGACAGTGCGATCTGTATCACACGCGTATGCGATACTACGTAGTAGAAAGGACATGCGGATGCGGCGTTTCGGCGAACTGGAAGCGGTGATCATGGACCTGCTGTGGCAGCGGGGCACTCCGGCGCTGGTGAGGGACGTGGTCGAGGACCTCCAGCGAGACCGCACGCTGGCCTACACCACCGTGATGACCGTGATGGAGAACCTGCACCGCAAGGGCTGGCTTCGCCGGGAACGGGACGGCCGCGCCTGGCGGTACGAGCCCACCGGCTCCCGGTCCGGGTACACCGCCGCGCTGATGAACGAGGCACTGAGCACCAGTGCGGACCGCCGCAGCGCGCTGACCCATTTCGTCCTGCAGATGAACCCGCGCGACGCGGCGGCACTGCGCGAGGCCCTCGACCTGCTCAGCCAGCCGCCGGACGACACCGCACCGCACCGCCGCCTGCCGGAGGACGCCGGCCAGTGACAATCGCCGCCATCCTGATCGCGTACGCGGCCCTCGCCGGCACACTGGGCGGCGGACTGCTGCGCCGCGGGCCGTGGGCAGCCCGCGCGCCGCTGCCCGGCATCATCATCTGGCTCGCCGCCGCCTGGTCGGTGATCGCCGCCGGCGTGCTGGCCAGCCTGTCCCTGGCGGTCGACTCGACCGCCATCGGCGGCCAGCTCAGCCGCGTGATCGGCGCCTGCGTGATCAGGCTCCGGTCCGCCTACGCTACGCCGGGCGGTCGCTCGGTGGCCTGGCCGAGCCTCGCCGTCACCGCCATCATCCTGGTCTGGGCCGCCGCGGCCGTCGCCCGTTACCTCGGCACAGACCGCCGGCTCGCGCTCCGGCATGCCGAGACGGCGCGCCTGGTCGGGCGCAGGGATCCCGCGCTCGGGGCGGTTCTCCTCGATCACGCGGTCCCAGCCGCGTACTGCGTGGCGAGCCGGCCCCCCACGGTCGTCGTAACCAGCGGCGCCCTCCGCGCTCTCGACGCCACCCAGCTAGCCGCCGTCCTCGCGCACGAGCACGCGCATCTTCGAGCCCATCATCAACTGCTGCGAGCCATAGCCAGGATCGCTCGCCGCACGGCCCCGTTCCTGCCGCTGCTCCGCCATGCCGACGAGCAGATAACAAGGCTGATCGAGCTGCACGCCGACGACGCGGCCTCCCGGGTAAGCGGCCCCGCCCCGCTAGCGGCCGCGCTGGCCATCCTGGCCAGCGCCACTCCGCCGGATCAGTCGTCCGGCGTGGCAGGCATGTACGACGTGCCGGGCGTGCCGGGCGTCTCCGGCATGCCGGGCGTGTCCGGCGAGCCCGGCGAGCCCGGCTTGCCCGGCGAGCCCGGCGTGCCTGGCCTGTCGGCGACGAGCGCAGACGTGCTCCAGCGGATACGCCGCCTACTCAGCCCGGTCGCTCCGGTCAGCCCGCTCCGCCGCCGCCTGCTCGGCGCCGCCGCCCTTACCCTGGCCGTCGGCCCGATCCTGCTATCCCTGCTCCCCGCGATCGTCGCCCTCGCGCTCGGCAAAGTCCCCGCGCATTAACCAGCCGCTCTCGCGTATACATCGACTTGCTATGCTTTGTAATGCTAGGTGTCAAGGGCGGTCAGCGCGGAGGCGGAAAGGTGAAGCGGTCAGCGGCGGATGCGGCGATTTCCGTGCGCTGTTCACCGGTGGCGCTTCCCGGAAACCTGAGCCGGCAGTTCATGTACCGGCTGTACGCGTACAAGCTTCGCAGGCAGCTGGCCGGCAGCCGACTTCCCAGGCACGTTGGCATCATCATGGACGGTAACCGGCGTTGGGCTCGTCGGCAGGGCCTGGCCGATCCCAGCCTCGGTCATAAGTACGGGGCCGATCACGTCGAGAACGTGCTGAACTGGTGCGAGAAGGCCGGTATCAGGCACGTCACCGTGTTCGTCTGTTCCACCGACAACCTCGCCAACCGCGGGGACGCCGAGGTCGCGTTTCTGATGCGGGTAATCGAGGAGGTCGTCGCCAGCAAGCTCAGCCGCGACCCCACCTGGCAGGTGCACATCGCCGGCGATCTCGACACCGTTCCGGACACGACGGCACAGGCGCTGAAGCGAGCCGTCGAGGCAAGCCGCGGCCGCACCACGGGCGCGCATGTCACGCTGGCGGTCGGCTACGGCGGCAGGAAGGAGGTCATCGATGCCTTCCGCGCTCTGCTGTACGAGCATGCCGAGAAGGGCACCACGCTAGCGGAACTGGCGGAGACGATCACCCCTGGCGACGTCGCACGCCATCTCTACACCGCGGGCCAGCCCGATCCCGACCTGGTCATCCGCACCAGCGGCGAGATGCGGCTGTCGAACTTCCTGCTGTGGCAGAGCGCTTACTCCGAACTGTACTTCTGCGAGGCCTACTGGCCCGCCTTCCGGGAGATCGACTTCCTCCGCGCCCTCCGGAGCTTCGCCGCCAGGCAACGCCGCTACGGCCGCTAAAGGCGCAAGGGTCGCTAGGGTTGCTGCGGCCGCTACGGCCGCTGACCTGGCGAATGCCGTCGTGCTTGGCGTCAGCTAAGTGGTCGCGACCAATAGCAGGCCGACGACCTGCCGCAGTTCAAGCTGACGGATATGGTCCCAGGCCGCGGCGACGTCAGGCGGAAGCTCCCGCGTTCTGCTGACGGCCGCGATGAGGTCCCCGGCGGTGTGCGCTCCCCGCTCGGCGACCGCCCAGACGGCCACGACCTTGAGTGCCCGCAGCGTGGCCGACGAGAGAGCGGGCAGCGGCCCGGTGCTCGCGTCCGGGGTGTCAGGCGTGTTAGGGGTGTCAGGGGCGCCAGGGGTGCCAGGGGGCATGCCGTCCGCTGGGGATGCGGCGTCCGGTGCGAGTTCGCCGATCACCTGCCGGACTGCGGCGACGAGTCCCGGGCCGCCATTGCCCAGGTCCGTCAGGCACTCATCCGGCGTGGCGGCGACTTCCTCGACGTAGGCGAACCCAGACCGGTCCAGCAAATTGAAGAACCGGCCGTTGCCAGACAGGCGCCGCAGCGGCCCGGCGAGCACCTGTAGCGGAGTGCAGCCGTCCGGGACGGGATGCAGTTCCCAGCCTGGTTCGGCCCCTGCTATGAGCAGCCACCTCAGCTCCGCCGCCAGCGGGCTCGCGCCCACCACGTGCATCGACTGGCCAGGCCGTACGCGGAAGACCTGCGCCTTTCCGGATGCTCCCGACCTCAGCGACGCCGGGCACGACAGCGGCTGCCGGGGTGAGGAAAACTCCCTGGCCAGGCTCTGCAACGCAGCAAGGATAGAATCGCTTTCCCACGGCCGCGGCAGCGAGCCATCCGGCTCATCCGCCAGCGGCCAGCCCGCGCCGGCCATCGCCGAATGCGCCTGCCCGCCAGGGACAAACCGATCCTCATGCACTATGCGTCGTCACGTCCTCGAGATCCATCCTTTCCACCTCCTGCGTTGATGGACGGATCGGGTCGGATGTCCGGGTCATTCCAGAGCTGGGCGACATACACTGGCAATGCTCTGGCGACGCGCACGATTCAGGTCAGCCCGGGGTGCGCTGGGCCCGAACGAGCCATTAAGTAAATTTCATTTCATGAAATTTTCGCGAGACTCTTCATATTCTTTCTGCGACCAGCGATAGGAGCTGCTGGTAATGCAGATGGTAGATCGAAGATTATTTTTATGACAATAAGCAATTATTACACTTACATCACGAAATGTTTCGGAACGGCAGTTACTGTACCTAGTCTGTGGGATTCCGAAAAGGGGCATAGATATCTGACCTGCGGGTATGTCAACCAGGTTTCTGTCGTGCTGGCTGAATTGAGGGCTTATGGCCGCACGAATGCCGTACCTGACTTCTTGTCTGCCTGACAGGGGATTCATGCTACAGGCGTTCGTCGGCAACGACGATTGCACAAGTTGCCGACCGGCGTAAGCAAGGTATCTTTGGCTCGCCTCGCGGCGCGCAGCGAGTTATTTCTTCGCCCATGTAGCGGCAGGGTTGGGTCCATTCGTTGTTCTGCTTGGCCAAGACGGCGCCGACGAGGCGGATGATGGCATCACGACTGGGAAGGTGCCGACGTCCGTATGGCGGTGGACCTCCTTTGTTCAGCCGCTCCTGTGTTATCGCTCGGCCAGGTGCGCCGGGTGGGAAAGCCGCCATCCGGCACCAGTTGCTAGCCGCCCGGACATCAGATATTCCGCCGCGCAGCAAGGCCCGGTACCGTGAGGATCAGCGGTCACCGTCCCACCTCCTGCGTCCAGCCGGGCGGTCCGTCGGACAAGACATATGCTATGTAGTTCATATGAATAAGGCAATATATGAACGCTCTGCCCGCTGGAAGCGGTGACGCGAGCCTGATCGACGGGGCCGCCGCGAGCCTGATCGCCGACGCCATGTTCGCCTTGTCCGCGCCGAGCCGGGTGCAGATCCTGGGTAGCCTGCTCAACGGGCCGCTGGCAGTCGGGGACATCACCGAGCTGCTGGGCATGGAACAGTCGGCTGTCTCCCATCAGCTGCGGGTGCTGCGCGAGACCGGCTTGGTTGACGCCGAACGGCACGGCAAGCGTCGTGTCTACGCAATCGCCGGTGAGGCGGTACGCGAGCTGCTGACCGCGGCGCGGCACCTGGCCGGGCTGCGGGAGCCTGGCGACGATCCACGGCGGGGAAAGGCGGCCGGGACCGTGGGGAGCTAGGTCATGCGGGCACGCCTTCAGCAGCACCACGCGGCCAGCACCAGTTCCGCGCCGGCTCCGGTGACCACCGTGGCGTTCGGCCCGGTGGCGGATCGCCGGAACGCCGCGGACCGGGCGCACCGCGGTGACCTGAGGGGAGCCCTCGGCGTCGTCTCCGCCCTCGACACCGGGCCGCGGCGCAGCATCCGCCGCCACCTGGCCACGTTCGTCGCGGTACTGGGACCGGGCATCGTCGTGATGGTCGCCGACAACGACGCGGGCGGCATCTCGACATACGCACAAGCCGGACAGGACTACGGCATGAGGTTCGCGTGGCTGCTGCTACTGCTGGTGCCAGTCCTCTTCTTTCACCAGGAGATGGTCGCCCGGCTCGGGGCGGTCACCGGCGCCGGGCACGCCCGGCTGATCACCGAGCGATTCGGGCGCCGCTGGGGAGCGTTCGCACTGGCGGATCTGCTGGCGCTGAGCGTGCTGACGCTCGTCGCCGACTTTACCGGCGTGGCGATGTCACTGGGGTACTTCGGCGTAAGCAGGCCGATAGCGGTTCCCGCGGCGGCGGTGTTCCTGATCGGGGTGGCCGCCGCCGGAAGCTTCCGCGGCTGGGAGCGGGCAATGTACCTGCTCGTGTGCGCGAGCCTGGTGGCGGTGCCGCTGGTACTGGCCGCCCGCGCGCACCGGCCGGTGGTACCGGGGCTGCAGGCGCAGGCCGCGGCGGGAACGGCGCACGGGGGTGCCCTCTTCCTGGCCGTGGCGATGGTGGGCGCGACGGTCGCGCCCTGGCAGCTGTTCTTCCAGCAGTCCAATGTGGTGGACAAGCGGATCACGACCCGGTTCCTAGGCTATGAACGCGCCGACACCGCCCTCGGCACGGTCATGTTCGCCATTGGCGCCCTCGGCGTCCTGGTCGCCTGCGACTTTGCTTTCGGGTCAACGGCACTGCACGGAGTGTTCACCAGTGGCGCCGCTACAGCAGCCGGCCTGCGCGCCCGGGCGGGCAGCGCCGCCGGAGCACTGTTCGCGATCGCGCTCGGAGTCGGCTCGGTCCTCGGCGCGAGCGCGGTGACCCTCGCCACGTCCTACGCCGTCGGGGATTACTTCGGCCTGCGGCACTCGCTGCACCGCCGCTGGCGCGACGCGAAGGCATTTCACCGCACCTATGCCGCCGCGGTGCTGGTCGCGGCCACCGTGGTACTCATCCCGAGGGCACCGCTGGCCCTGCTGACCACCGCGGTCCAGGCGCTGGCCGGGATCCTGCTGCCCAGCGCGACCATTTTCCTGCTGTTGCTATGCAACGACCGCGAGGTTCTCGGGCCACTGGTCAATTCGCGTTGGCTGAACGTGATCGCCGCAGCCGTGACCGGCGGCCTGCTCGCGCTGTCCGCGCTGCTCATCGTGACCACGGCGGTTCCTCGCATCCGCGCCACGCCAACGGTGATCGGGCTGGCGAGCGCGATCGCCGCCCTGGTCGCGTGCGGGAGCCTGAGCGCCATCCGCAAGGCGCCGCGGGCCTCACCCGCCGCGGCAGGCACACGGACCTGGACGATGCCGCCGATCGAGTCGCTCAAGCCGCCGCAGCGCTCGGCCTTGCGAACGCTTGGCCTGATAGCGCTCCGCTGCTACCTGCTGGCTGCGATCGCCGTCCTGGTCGCGCGGGTGGTCCAGATCATGCTGGGCTCCGGTTAGCTGTCAGCTGTTAGCGCCGGGCGCTTATCGACCCTGACGTGCCCGGGTCGCGCTGGGGCCAATTGGAAGACGCCCGCCGTCGTGGACCGGCGGGGCGCTCGGCTTGCTTTTGTGGTCAGGGCTCGTCGATGACCTTCACTTTCCAGTCGCACTCGGAGTTGACCGCCAGGTAGTGCCTACCCGCGTCGTTGTACGCCCAGGTGGATCCGCTCTTGCCCATGGACAGTTCGTTGACGGTGACGCCGTTGATGTCGGCCTCACCGTCCTCGAAGACCTGGAAGTTTCCTGCCTGGCCGAACGACGCACAGCTAAAGGTGTAAGTGAGCTTCCAGGTGTCGGTGACCGTGAACCGGGGTGTATTCCGAATACCCGACCCGGTGAACGTAGCGACCGTGCGTGGCTTCGCCTTCTTCGGCGGCGCTGAGTGCGATGTGCCTGGTGCTGGTCCCGCAGGCGACGAGGGTACGGATGTCGTCGCCGCGGCGGCCGCTGCCGCTGGCGTCTGCTTGTGGCCGCTGTTGATCGCGCTGCCGATAATGGCCAGCACCACAACTGCGCCGATAGCGGCGAGCACTCCAGGGCGCCGGTACCACGGGCCGCGCGGACGTCGTCGCGGCCGGCCAGGCGGTGGTCCCGGTGGCGGGTACATCGGCTGGCCGTAAGGTGACGGGCTCTGCTGGTATACGTAAGGTGATGGGCCCTGCTGGTATAGCGGCTGGCCGTACGGTCCGGCCTGCTGTGGCGGGTACGGCTGGCCTTGCGGGGGCCAGGCCTGGGGCGGCCCCTGCTGGCCGTGCGGTGGCCATGTCTGGCGCGGCCCCTGCTGGTGTTGCGGATAGGCGGGCTGGCCCGGTTCCCGCGGCGGCTGGTAGGTCATGGAATCCTCCCCCCTGACGCGGCTCGGTCGGCCGCGTCCGGCGATCCCAAGCGAAGCGCAGTAACCGTTGTCGGCACGGAGATTTCGGCTGATATGTCACCGGAGAGTGACAAGGTTGTACCCATTCACCCCGTGACCTTGGGGCCATTTTGTGACAGGGAACGTGTGACAACCAAGGCCGGCTCGGCCGCAACCCGGTCGCCATCGAAGCCGCGCACGTGCGGTGGCACAGCCGGAGGAACAAGCCTGACCAGCGGCAGATGAGCGCGTTTCCGCGGAGACGCCCCGCGCAATTGCGTGAGGCGTTTCCGCGGAAGCGCTTTGTGAAGCAGCGCACAAGACGCTTCCGCGGAAGCGCTATGCGCAACGGCTTGAGCCGATCGCGCGCTACTGCGCCGACACCCTGCCTCTACCGGCAACTTCGACGTCGTCTTGTGCGTCCTGGCCCAGGCGCTGCTCACCGCGTTCCGCAGCCGACCGGCCCGGCTACGCTACCGCCCCCGGCGCCCTCCAGTGGTGCTTCCCCGGCACCGCCGGGACCATCCACCCGCGTCAACGACACCACCACCGTCGCCCTCAGGCGCCGGGCCTGGTCACCCGTCCTGGGCCAGTCCGGCCTGCGCGTCGGTATCACCGTCCCCTGGTGGCAGAACCGCGGCCTCCGGTTCCGGTTCAGCTAGGCCGGAGGGCAGATTCGCTGCGCGGGAATCCCCGCTAACGGGACAACCAGCCACCTACGGCAGCGCCGGAACCCGGAACGCCGCTTCGCCTGTGCCGCAGGCTGACCCGTAAGTCACACTCGTATGCGCTAATTAGCTTGCTTACCATTAGCGGGTAATTTCTCGCGTCCGTATACTGTATTCTTTGGTGCGGGCGCGCGTCCTGACAGGATCCTTGCCTTCATGGCTGGCGGAGCTTCGTCCCGATCATTCACCGGATGGCCATATTAGGCTGCTTGACAAGGTTACTACTGTATGCGAGTCTCACATAAAGTAGCCGTCCGGCCGGAGTGTAAAAGCTTTGTCTGCAGGTTCTCGATAAAATTCTATGAGGTGAGAGTTTGTCTCGCTTGCCCGCTGTCAGGCTGGCACTTTTTGCAGCGCTGGGCGCAGCTGTCGCCTTCCTTTCTCCCGTGGCAGCTCAGGCGGCCACCACGGCACCCGCCGCGATCACTCACGCGTCGACCGCCAGCTCAGACGGCTTCCTTAGCTGGGATTTTTCCAGCTTCACCTATTCGAGCCTGTCGGGCTGCCAGGACGAGGGAGCTTATCTCATCGGGGTGCCCGGGACTCGCATCCTGGATTACCAATGTGTGCTCAACGATCCCGACGCGGGGGTTTATAATCTGTGGGTCCTCGTAAATAGCGATCCCTGTCCCACCTGTATAATTGGGCGTTCGGAAACTACCGCAATTTCAGGTGCGCTGCCGGGACAGGGGCTTCACCTGCGGTAGGGCCCGCGGTATCGGCAAAGCCGGATGGGTGCTGATCGAGAGCGCAATTCCGGTCAGCTAACGACATGAATGCCAATTCATGCCGCCAGGACGACATGGGTGTGACATCCATGCTCGCGGTCAGGAAACTTCTCGTTGAGGTCCCGTACCTCCGCATCCAGCTGGCCGACTGGATAAGGGGACAGGATGTCGGTCATCCTCGTCCGGAGTCTCTGCAGGGCCTCGGTTTCAGTGTCGACCAGTACATCGCGGTGGTCTTGATATAGCGCGTTGGCCAGGCGGAATACCTCTTCGGCCCGGCTCTTGGACACCTCAGGTGCAGAAGCCACGGTTGTACTCGCAGACCCCGCGGAGTGATCGTCAGCCACGCATCGTCCTTGTCTCGGGTGTTCATCAAACTGGTAGGTGCTCGGAGCATGCCTCGCGAAGCGCGGCGTACAGCTCGTCGAGGTCGGTCGTGGTGACTGAGTACAGAGTCCCTTTACCGGCAACCCGGAACGCCTCATAGAGCCGCTTGCCGCATACCTGCAGCACGACGACCTGGAAC
Source organism: Streptosporangiaceae bacterium (assembly GCA_019245115.1). Lineage (GTDB taxonomy): Bacteria > Actinomycetota > Actinomycetes > Streptosporangiales > Streptosporangiaceae > JAFARZ01. The sequence continues at coordinate 14,997 of JAFARZ010000041.1, forward strand.
TCCAGGCAGGGGGAGCTGAGCTCGACGAGCGTGTCCGGGCCCCATAGCGCGGCCATGTCGCGGATCTCGGGCCGATTCGCGGCGCTACCGGCCGGACGATCTCCCACTGCTATCCCGGCCAGGAATGACCGTCGTCACCGCAAGAAGATTCCATGCCAAGACGCTACGAGCAGGTACCGGCGAGCCTCAACGAGGTTGCGAAAAGTTGCCAGAAGAAAGCTCCTGCAACGTCCTGACGATGAGCCCGCGAGCCTGCCCTCCATAGACCGCCGCCGATTGAAGATGCTCGTACATCTTGGTGTAGAGGGCGATCTCCCTCGGCCTGGTCACCTCGATGCTGGCCGTCGGCGTCTCCAGCGCAACGAGCGCGTCATCGAAAATCCAGAAGCCAGCGGAGGGGACCGCCGTTCTTTCCGTCATCATGGGAATGATCCCCACCGAGATGTTCGGCAGCGACATCACAGCGAGCAGGCGATCCAGCTGACCTGCCTGGGTAGCAGCATCGCCGAACCAGGTGCGCAGGGCCTGTTCCTCCAAGATCGCGGAGAACTGCTTTCTTCCCTGATACAGCACACGCTGCCGTTCCATACGTATCTCAACAGCCGCCTCGAGGTCATCCGGGGTGTCGAGGAACTTTATCCAGAACGACAGCATCGCCGCGGCATAATCGGCTGTCTGGAACAGGCCGGGAATCACATTGTGCTCGTATACCCGGAACGTGGCTGTCTTCTGGTAGAGCTGTAGCGTGTGCGGGCCTACAACGCGCTTCATCCCAGCCCGTGACTGGCGCTTGAATTCGAGATAAGCAGAGGCCACCGTACGGGCGGTCGCGATCAGATCCTCGGCCTGATCTTGAGCATCGCATGCTCGGCACCAATCATAGATGTCTTGATCCGAGGGAGCCTTCGTCCCGTGTTCCAGCTTGCTGACGCGGGTGAAGTGCTGCCCAGTCGCGGCAGCCAGGGCTCGAGCCGACAGCCCCGCATCCAGGCGCATCTCCCTGAGCCGGGCACCGAGATCCTCTTGTGCCTGCTTAACCGAGCTAGACGGGCTGATAGTCACGATGCGGTATTGCGAGGTCCCACACGGCCGCAAACGAGTTCCGGCACAGCTCCACGTCTGCCGCGTCACGAGACGCCAGCATCCCAGCGTTAAGGCCGTTTCCTGTGTACAGCAAGAAGACGGCAAGCTGGTCATCGAACAGGTAGAAATCGTTTCCTGGTATCGCGACCGAGGAGACCAGCCTGCGCGGCACCCAGCGGATATCCTCACCAGCATCCACCATCGCGTGTGCGATGCTATAGGACCAGCGCTGATAGTCGCTGAGCGGTTCGGAAACGATACGAGCCCGCCGTACCGACTTACCCGCACCCCCCGTTTCTCGTAGCGTCACGCACCATCCCTGGAGCCACTCCAGGTCATCAGACTCCCCAGCCGCCCACTTTGCCATATGCGGAAGCTCCACCACCGTCCCGTAGGAGTCCCGGGTTTCTAGATGAACAATCGTTCGCTCGAAACCGGTAAGCAGCTCGTTGAAGTCGTCATCCGATACCGGCGTCACGGTCTCCCTGCCCGAAGAAATGGAGCATGCGGTCCAGGATTTCGACGACGGTTTCCCCTTCAGGGATGTCCATCTGGGAAAGCGCCTCGGGATCTGTCACGACCCATCCCTGGACCATCCAGCTTCCGCGGTCGGTCCGGTAGACGGTCGGTGAGCCGGTCGGGTTCGAGTCAGGATCCTTACCGATCAGGGTCAACCGCATGGCCCGCTCCAGTGATAGTTGCGAGAAGTTGCCATGCTGGATTCTTCCCTGGACGTCCATTTGTCGTCAAGCGGCATGGGCTGCTGGAACCGGCGCGGCTGCACGGTAACCACCCGGCTGTTTGAGATGATGAACGCTGCCAGTGACGGGAGGTGGGAACGACGGGAGTCGACCGGTCCGCGACATTGCTCTACGGCATCGGCGAGGCGGCCCGGTACCTGGCTGTACCCTCTTCCACCCTGACGACGTGGGCGTACGGTTACGAGCGGCACCACCCGGGTGGCGGCATGGTTAGGGCTGAGCCGGTCATCACCGTCACCCGTCCGATACGCCGCCACGATCCGGCTATACCGTTCATCGGTCTTGCCGAGGCGTACGCACTGGCCGCGTTCCGGCACGCTGGCGTTCCCATGCAGCGGATCCGGCCAGCGATCGACGCGCTGGAACGCCTTCTCGGTCTCAGCCAGCCGCTGGCGAGCCAGCGGCTGTACACCGACGGCGCCGAGGTGCTCTATGACTACGCGCAGCACGCCGGGGGCACCCCGGAAGGTGAGGTCGCCCGCGAGCTGGTCGTCGTCCGGAACAACCAGCGGGTGTTCGCCGAGGCGGTCGAGCTGTACCTGAGCCGGGTTGACTTCTCCGCCGATGGCTACGCCCGGCTGATCCGCCTGCCCCAGTACCGGGTAGCGGAGGTCACGGTCGATCCGGATCACGCCTTCGGCAGGCCCCGTTTCGCCCGCGGCGGCGCATCACTGGACGATGTGATCGACCTGTTCCGGGCCGGCGAACCCGTCGATGTCGTCGCTGAGGAGTTCGGCCTTACCCGAGACGAGGTCGAGGACGCTATCCGTGCCTCCACCCGAGAAGCCGCCTAGAATGTTCATCGACCGCAGCCTTGGCCGGATAGCCGTGCTGCGGCTGCTCCATGCTGACGGGTGGGACGTGATCACGCTGTCCGAGCACTACGGGATGTGCTTCCTGATCATCAAGGCGACCTGACGTCAGTTGAGGGCCGGACCGTTGTGCCGTAGAACCGTGCGACACCGGGCAGCACAGGCCGGTCACGATCACTGTGACCAGGGACTTCTTGTGCACTCCAGAGCCCGAGAACCAGACATCCGCGACCATAACGGACGCTGGATGTACAGTTCGCAAATCGAAAACTACCTGGCGGAGGATCGGGGATTTGAACCCCGGAGGGTGTTGCCACCCAACCGCATTAGCAGTGCGGCGCCATAGACCGGACTAGGCGAATCCTCCCGCCGCGCCAAGCAGCGCGTGCTGCCATAGCGTACCGGTATCGGCGAGGCCCGGCAAAGCGTCCCGTTACCGAGCCTCGACGATCTCGTAGTCGCCGTGATGGTAGGCCTCGCGCATCTGCCGCTTGGAGAACTTTCCCACGCTGGTCTTGGGAATTTCCGCGATGAAGCACCAGCGTTCCGGGACCTGCCACCGCGGGACGTGCCCGGACAGGAACTCCCGCAGTTTCTCCGCCGACACGTCGGCGCCCGGCCGGAGCACGACCGCGGCCAGCGGCCGCTCACCCCACTTCTCGTCGGCGATCCCGATCACCGCGGACTCTGCGACGTCGGGGTGGGACATCAGGATGTTCTCCAGCATCATGGAGGAGATCCATTCACCGCCGGACTTGATGACGTCCTTGGCCCGGTCGGTGAGCTGGATGAAGCCACGCTCGTCCATCGTTCCCACGTCCCCGGTGCGTAGCCAGCCGTCGTGGAACTTGCCCGGGTCGTCGTCCTTGTAATACGAACCGGTGACCCAAGGGCCCCGTACCTCGATCTCGCCCACGGCCTCGCCGTCGCTGGGCAGTACCGCGCCGCCGTCGCCCACCAGGCGGCCTTCCAGGGTACAGATCAGCCTGCCCTGGCCTTCCCGGTAGCGCCAGGCCTCTTCCTCGGTCACGCCAGGCGGCGGGTTCGCCACGCTGCCCAGCGGGGACGTCTCGGTCATCCCCCACGCCTGCAGGATGCGCACGCCCAGTTCAGACTGGAACGCGGCCTGCAGCGAGCGCGGCACCGCGGAACCGCCGGCGATCACCAGGCGCAGCGAAGACAGGTCGCCACCGGCTTCCCGGATGTGCGCGAGCACGCCCAGCCAGATCGTCGGCACGCCGCCGGCCACCGTGACCCGCTCGGATTCGATCAGCTTGACCAGCGGACCGGGCTGCAGGTAGCGATCGGGCATGACCAGATCCGCCCCGGCCAGCAGGCCGGCATATGCGAGCCCCCAGGCATTGGCATGAAACATGGGTACGACGGGAAGCACCGAGTCCCGTTCGTTCAGCCCGAAAGCATTGCCCAGACAAGGGCCCAGCGAGTGCAGGTAGGTCGAGCGGTGGCTGTACGCCACGCCCTTGGAACGACCTGTGGTGCCGCTGGTGTAGCACATGGCGGCGGCAGCGCGCTCGTCGACCTCGGGCCACGCGAAGCTCTCGCTCTCGGCCGCGAGGAGGTCTTCGTATGAGTGGACGGTGACGCCGGGGAAGTCGGCGCCGACCGCGGGGTCGCCGGTCACGATGACGTGCTTGATGCCATGCATGTGCGGGAGCACCTCGGCGAACCTTGCCGCCAGCGAGGAGTCCACGATCACCGCGTAGTCCTCCGCATGTCCGGCGATGTAGCCGATTTCGGCGGGATCGAGCCGGATGTTGAGCGTGTGCAGGACCGCGCCCATCGAGGGCACGGTGAGGTAGGCCTCAAGGTGCTCGGCGTTGTTCCACATGAACGTGGCGACGCGCTGATCAGCGTCGACACCAAGTCCGCGGAGCGCGTTCGCCAGCCTGGCCGCGCGCCGACCCGCCTCCTCGTAGCTGCGCCGCCGCGTGCCGTCGCCGGTGAACGTGACGACCTCGCGATTGCCGAAGACCGTCGTTCCGTACCGCATGATCGAAGCCACGGTCAGCGGAATATCCATCATCGTGCTGCGCACGGGTTCCTCCTCGCCCTGTTATCGCGATACTGGCACGAATCGGACATGAACAAAAGATCACTGGATCGCTGTCGTCTGCTAACGGGTCGCCGTCGTCTTCGGCGCCGAGTTCGGCGTCGATGCGCAGCTTGGCCACCGCCCGGGACACCGTGCTCTTCACCGTCCCCAAACTGATGCCGAGCGCCGCGGCGATCTCCGGTTCGGACATGTCCTCGAAATACCTGAGCATGACCGCCACCCGCATCCGGTCCGGTAGCCGGTCCAGGGCACGGCGTACCATCTCGGCCAGGTCGCTGTCATACGCGTGGTCGGCCACGACCTGGTCGGGAAGCTCGTCGGTAGGAAACTCCTCCAGCTTGCGGCGCCGCCACCAGGAGATGTGAGTGTTCACCATTGCCCGCCGGACGTAATTGTCCAGGGCGGCTGGATCGTGGATCTTCCCCCAGGCAAGGTAGGTCTTGGCCAGCACGGCTTGGACCAGGTCTTCGGCGTCAGCGCGGTTTCCGGTGAGCATCAACGCCATGCGCAGCAGCGCGGAGCCGCGCGCTGTGACGTAGTCACAGAATTCGGCATCATCCGCAGGCTGTGACTTTCCGTGATCGCCACCGACGCTCATGGTGACTACCTTACTTAAGGTAGATCACGTGACTACTTTCTGTTCCGAATCGCTGGTCGCGTGGCGCGTTCACCGACCTAGCCCCAGGGATGTATCTCTGTTCCCCTACGCAACAAGGTGCCAGAATCACTTGACGTAGCCGCCCGGGCAAAGCAGGGTCATACTCGGAGGCGGCATGCAATCCCACCTGAGGCAAGTGCGAAATTCCACAGATTTCCCCCGTTGGTGTGACGATGTCATGACATCGACCAGTCCCGTCCGTTTCGTCCGTAGGTCAGTGCTCAAGGCGGCCGTGCTCGGCTCGCGATCAGCGACCTCCGGGTGGCGGGCCGACAGCGCGGATGGCGCGGATGGCGACGGCCTGGAACCGGACCAGCCCGGGATTGGTTTGCGCTACACGGTCCTCGGCAAGATCCTCGACGTCAGCCCGCATATCCTGGTGCTGGAAACCGATGCCGGAGAGCAGCGGTTCCCGTTGGCCCCGACAGCCGTCGCGTGGCGAGGCGGCCCGGTGGCGCCGGCCGCGCTCCGCCATGGCGATCACGCAATTGTGCGCCGTCTAGCTCCTGACTCCCCGGTGGTGGAACGGATATGGGCTGAAGCTGGCCGCGTGACCGGGACGATCATCGAACGGGACGGCCCGGCCACCCTGCTGGTGGATGAGGGACCGGCCAAGGGCCGCCGGATCGTGATCATCGCCGCCGGCGCCTCAGGACGGATCCAGGTCCGCTTCCCCCGGCTCGAGCCGGGCTACCTGATCGACGTGATCGGATTGCGGCACGACGGCTTCTTGCAGGCGCTTATCCCGGCCACTGCCCAGCCGCCCTATCACGCCGGGCATCCGCCGACCCCGCCACTGGTCGGCGGGCATGTTCCCGACCCGATCAGCGGCACGGCCGTCTGGCATGAGCCGGGAGAGGAGCCAGCCGGCCTGCTCGGGCTCGCCTATCCGGCGCTGGATCCGGAGACGAGTTGTGAGCGGGTCGCGCCGACGCCAGCTACCTGCTCGGGAGACTTGCACGCGGTGGACCCGCACGCCACGGGTCCCGGTTGCGTGCGCCTGCCTTACCTTTCCGTGGGCAGCATGCTGCGCCTCAGAAATGACTGCGCCGGGCGCGGCCGCCTGCTCCCGGTAACAGGATGCGGGGCAACCGCCAGGCTGTTCTGCGACCGCTGCGTGAGCTGCGGAACCTCACGGAAGGGCCGGATCGCCGATCTGACCATGGCTGCATTCGTTGAGCTCGGCGGAGATCTGGAAGCCGGCTGCTTCAACGCCGCGATGACGATCGGCGGGTGACCAGGTCGGTGTCGCAATCTGTGCTGATCGTGCGGGAGCTACAGGTGCCACTGCTCGCCGTCATGCTGATCGGCGGGTGCGCGGGCAAGGCATGGCGGGTGATCCGGGACCGAAGTTTCGCCGCCGCGTTCGGGCCGGCCGGCCTGTTCCCGTGGCGGCTGCGCCATCCGATCATGATCGCGATGTGCGCGACCGAATTCGGCCTCGGACTGGCGCTGATCGCCACGACGGGGGGTCCCGGAGCCGGTCTGCCGGCCACCGCCGCGCGGGCTGGAACGGCGATGTTCTTCCTGGTCGCGATCGGCACGTTGTACGAGGTGCGGCAGCGGCGGCCGGGAGCGGGCTGCGGCTGTTTCGGTGACTTCAGCGACACACCTATCGGGCTGCGTACCATCGGCCGGGCGTGCCTACTGTGCGTGTCAGCGCTCGCGGCGATCGGCGCTCCGCCGTTGCGGATGGCGTCCTCATTCAGGGAGGCCGCGTTCTGGGTTTGCGTGCTGGCCCTGGAACTGACGCTGATCGCGGGGCTGTCGCCGGAGGTCGCCGAGATCGGGGTCCGGCTGGGCTACTCCGAGCCCTGTGAGCTGCGCAGGCTGCCAGTCACGCGGACGCTGACCGCGCTGCGGGGCAGCTCGCAGTGGCGCAGGTACGCCGACCGGTTGATCGCGGACACGCCGACGGATATCTGGCGGGAGGGATGCTGGCGGTTCGTCGTGTTCGAGGGCGTCTCGCACGGTCGGCCGGTAGACATCGTGTTCGCCGTCTACCTGCAGGCACGCAGACCACCGATCCGGGCGGCGATCCTGGACGGCGCCACCGACGAGGTCCTCTCACCGTCCGGGATCCGCTAAAGGGCAGGTCCGCCAGCTTCCTTCCACGGTCCGCTATTGCCGTATAAGTAAATCTAGCGATAACCCTAGAATCCCATAGACTCCGATAGCACACGTAGTTCACGCACGCCGCTGCCTTCACCAGGCCAGGGGCGCGGTGTCAGAGGCATAGTGGCTGGCCCGGCCTTACCGAAGAGATGGTCGCTCAACGGTCTTAACTGTCGGAAATGTCCGAACAACTGTTCGGTAAGGCGAGCAGGAGCGCCGACGCGGAGCGCGTGGCGGGCGTCCCCGCGGCGCCCGCGCTGGCGCGAGCGGGGGCGGGCGCCGGCGCGGGGCACGGACGGGCGGTCACACCGGCTGCGAGCGCAGGAATTTGCCGAAGTGCGGCACGGTGAACGCGATCAGCCCGCGCTCGGAACTGTAGATGAGCCCCTTCTTGATCAGCCCGTCTCGCGCGGGAGACAAGCTCGACGGCTTGCGTCCCAGTTCGTCCGCCACCACCGAGGTCGGCACGGGTTCGTCGCCGGTGGCGGCCATCGCCCGCATGTACTCGCGCTCGGCCGGTGTGGCTCGCTCATACCGGCTGCCGAAGAATCCGACCGCCAGCTCGCTTTCCGCCTCGGGCGCCGCCACCTTGACGTCCTTCTCCGTCACCGGGCTGGTGGCCGCGACATCCCAGGTGACCTTGCCGTAGGCCTGGACGAAATAGGGGTATCCGTCGGCCTGTTCGTACAGCGCGTCCAGCGCCTCAGCGGTGAAGGCCACGTTCTCCCGCTCGGCCGGCGCGATCAGCGCCATGTCCGCGGCGTCCCGCTCCAGTTTGTCGATCCGGGCGTAGCGGAACAGCCTTTCCGAATAGCTCTTGCTCGCCGACAGCACCGAAGGCAGATGTGGCAGCCCCGCGCCCACCACGATCAGCGGCCCGCCCGACTGGGACAACTCGTGACAAGCGGCGCATAGCGCGGAAACGTCCGGGGTGGGCACGTCCTGCATCTCGTCGACGAACAGCGCGATCCCGACGCCGAGATCGGCGGCGACCGAGGCGGCCTCGGCGAACAACTCGGTGAGGTCGACCTCCATATCACCGGAGTCCGCGCGGCCCCGCTGGGCGGGCACATCGATGCCCAGCGCGGTGGTGACCGACGAACCCTTTGGCGCCTTAGGGTCGCGGAGCGCGAACGCTTTCAGCACGCCGAGGAAGTACTCGATCCGGTCGGGCGCCCGGTGCCGTGGCGCGATCTCCCGCACCGCCATGTGCAGCGCGGCGGCCATCGGCCGCCGGAGCGACTGATCGGGCCGCGCCTCGATCTTGCCGGTGCCCCACAGCCGCTGCAGCGCCATCGACCGGAACGTGTTCAGCAGCACGGTCTTGCCTACGCCGCGCAACCCGGTCAGGACCATCGACCGCTCGGGCCGTCCGCGGGCCACCCGCTCGAGCACCACCTCGAACTGGGCGATCTCGCGGTCGCGCCCGGTGAGTTCGGGCGGCCGCTGCCCGGCACCAGGGGCGTAGGGGTTGCGCACCGGATCCATGAATCGGACTCTATGGCCGCCTCTAGCTCAGATCCTAGATTTGCCTAGAAACCGCAATCGGCGTGTCGCGCACGGCTTTCAGCACCCGACGTCGCAGACCCGTCAGCGCTCGTCCTGATCACCGGTCCGGGCATTGAGCCGGGCAAGGTACGCGTTATACGCCGCCAGGTGCTCCTCATCGTCGACGCTCTCTGCCGCTCCGATGCGCGCTCGCGCGACGGGCGCCTGCTGCACCCGGGTGGCGAAGTTGGCCCGGCGAGCGGACTCGAGCCAGCCCAGCCCCCCGTCGGCCTGCCGTGCCCGGCTCCACGCGAAGAACACCGTCAGCATCAGCGCGAACATCAGGCCGGCGCCGCCGACCCACATGATCGCTCCTCCGATGTGCACGTCGTCGACCGGGCTCGGCGCCCAGGCGGGCCTGCCGGCGGCCGTCGACGGGAACGGATTGCCACCCTCCGAGCCCAGGACGAGCCCGGTGAACGCGTCGACCGGCATGGCCAGGAACAGCAGGAACAGCCTGGTCGGGTACGAGACCCGCCAGCGGATCGGTTCCCTTCCGACCAGCGGCAGGAAGTACAGGTAACCGGCGACCAGGTAGAGAACGTGTTCGGCCTCATGCACCGCGTCGTTCGTGATGGCCAGGTTCATGAAGCTGGTCAGGTGCGTTCCCACGATCGTGCCTACGTACAGCACCACGCCGAAGGCCGGGAACGTCAGCCCCGACACCACCCGCGACCGCATCGCCCGTTTGGCCCAGGTATGCACCGGGTTCCGGCTGGCGTGCAAGAGCAGCGTGCCCGGCTGCCCCACCACCAGCAGCGGCGGCGCCACCATGAGCAGCAGCAGATGCTGGATCATGTGATCCCAGAACAGCACGTCGTCGTAGCTGCCGATGCCGCTCTCGGTCGCCAGCACGATGACGACCAGCCCGCCACCGAACAGCGCCGTTCGCCACCACGGCCACGGCCGCACCGGATGCCGCCGCCAGACCCGGTAGACACCCCACAGGTACAGGACAGCCGCGACCACCACGAATGTCGTGACAATGGGCGCGAACTGCCATCTGGCGAAAACCTGAGCCAGGCTGATGGGGGGTAGTCCCATGCCGCAAAGACTACTCCCTGTCGTAGATCACAGACACTTCCATTGGAACGGCTGTGGTGCTTCCTCCAGCACCTCCAACCACGCCGACAGTAGCCATCGCGTAACAATCGGGAAAATATGCACCATAGCGTGCTTATGAGTGGACGCGGGACGCTGCGTCTTAGTAAGTTCTTTTGCGCCACCGGGTGAGCTATCGCCCGTGGTTGGGGCTCTCGGTACTGAACCTTGTCGTGTCACTGGCGTTGCGGGCTGGTGCGCTGTTCCCTGCTGGGCACATCACATTCGAGGGAGATGCTCGCATGTCACTAAAGCTCAAGCCCCTGGCCGCGCTCGCGATTGCGGGCGCTGCGGTTAGCGCTGTCGCACTTGCTGGACCCGCCGCGCATGCGGCCACACAGAGATGCGGAGATTACTGCGTCACGATGGCCGCGCGGAGCCTCGGGCCCAACGAGGAGATCGCGGTGTCTGGCACCGGAGGCGTGCTGATGGAGCCCGGGTTCAACCCCAAGGAGGACTTCATCGGCCTGCCGGTGGGCACTGTCGCCCAGCTGGCCCAGGCGGGTAAGATCCCGAGTTCGCTGGCGGCCACCTACGGCCAGGAGGTCGTGTACGAGCTGGCCTACGCGCCCGCGGGCGCGCTGACCGGCAATTGCCTGGGCATTTCCTCGCCGGCCGCCGGAGCGGCCGTCAAGCTCCAGGATTGCGGAGCGCCCACCATTGGCAACCAGCCCACCCCGGCATGGGAGGCCCAGAAGGGCACGTTGTGGATCGGTGTCTACCGTGACCACAGCGGGAACTTCGAGCCGTTCGTGAACGTGGCGGCGAGCGCTCACGCGGCGGTGGTGCTTACGGCCAAGGCCGCGGGCGGCCCGGTGACGATCAACTACATGTCCATCGCGTCCGGTTCTGTCGCGTCCAGCCAGATGTGGGAGAGCCTGATCGGGGTCTTCGGTCAGGCGCAGCCGTGGCCGACCCCGGAGGGCACCGAGCCGCTCTACCCGGGCCGCTAGCTAGCGGAGGGCGTGGGATTCGAACCCACGAGCAAGGTCACCCCTGCTAGCAGTTTTCAAGACTGCCGCCATCGGCCACTAGGCGAGCCCTCCTCGTCCGGGGATCCGCGTAGCGGATTCCCGGACGAGAACCAGAGTACGGCAACGGTAATGCCGGCTGGGAGACTATCCGTCGCGGCCAGGCGAACCCGTCACCGACGATCGCGGCTAGCTCCAGGTACGCCTCGGCGGTGGCGGTGGCGAGCAGTTCGAGTTCCACCTCCGCGCCTTCTTCCAGGTGCGAGTCGTACGGGATCCGGGTCACCGCACGGCACCGCGCCGCGAAGTGCTGTTCGAGCCGGTCCAGGTCTACCGTGCTCTTGCTCTTGGGCCGGATGGCCGACAAGACGACAACACCGTTGCGTACCAGGTCGCCGTACTCGTGCGCGTCCAGCCAGTCCAGCGTCGCGCTCGCACTGCGCGCCCCATCCACCGAAGGCGAGCTGACCAGCACGATCTGATCGGCCAGCCGCAGCACGCCCGCCATCGCCGAATGCAACAGGCCGGTTCCGCAGTCGGTGATGCAGATCGAATAAAAGTGCTCGAGGACGCGGGCCGCGTCACAGTAGTCCTCGGAGTTGAACGCTGTCGATACGGCGGGGTCGCGGTCGGACGCGAGCACCTCGAGCCGGCTCGACGCCTGCGAGGTGAACGCGCGGACGTCGGCGTAGCGGTGGACCTGGGACCGCTCGTTCAGCAGGTCGCGGACCGTTGCCGCGGTCTCCAGCCGTACCTTGTCCGACAGCGTGCCGCGATCCGGGTTCGCGTCGACCGCGATGACCCGGTCACCGCGGAATGTCGCGAGCGTCGCCCCCAGCCCCACTACCGTGGTGGTCTTGCCCACACCGCCCTTGAGGCTGAGTACGGCGACGCGGTGGTGGCCGCCCGCGACCGGCGTCTTCACCCGGTTTACCAGGTCGCGACGGCGCATGTCGGCGGCGGACTCGCCGATCCGCAACAGCCCGCCCGTGGCCCGGTAAACGACGTGCCGCCAGCCCGAGCCGGGCACGGGCCGCGTGCCGTGCAGCAAGAACTCCACGGTCAGGCTGTCCGAGGTCTGGAACCCGGGCTCCCGCTCCAGCCCCAGCCCCGGCTGCGGCTCCGGCCCCGGCCGGGGGCCGGCTGGCGGTGCTGAATTGGCCTGGGCCTCCGGCCACGGCGCCAGCGGAGGAGGCGGCGCAGCCCGCGGATGGGGCCACGCGCTGTATCTCGGTTCACTCCCGTATCCGGCCGCGTATCCATGGTCAACCGGGTAACCCGCATCCCGCGGCAGCGGGGCATACCCGGGCCCGTACGGATACTCGTACTCCCTGGATTCCGGCACGGGCGGCGCGCCCGCCGCAGGGCCCGGATCCGCTACCTGGGCCGCGCGGCGCTCGAGATGCGGGAACGACATGAATCCCGTCGGATGAACCGAGGAGAACGGGTTCATGCCGCCGGGCGCGGCCACGTAGTCCGAGCCTGAGTAGTCCGGTGTCATGCGGTCGCCGACCGTCTCGTCCGGCAGGCAGGTTTCGCCCGGCGCGACGGCGTCGGGGTCTTGGTCATTGATCATGAAGGTCAGTCCCTCTGAACCCGATCCGGCTGTATACGTGAAAGCCTAAACGGAGCACCGGCCAAATATCCATACCTAGAGCTACCAATCGATCTCACTTCGTAGTCACCATAGGGAGCTGCAGACCCAATGCACGCCATTGTCATCACCGAACCGGGCGGTCCGGAAGTCCTGAGCTGGCAGGAGGTGCCCGACCCGGAACCCGGTCCGGACGACGTCCTGATCGAGATCGCGGCGACGGCCGTGAACCGGGCCGATCTGTCCCAGCGCCAGGGCTTCTATCCGCCGCCGCCCGGCGCACCGCCGTACCCCGGCCTGGAGTGCTCCGGCACGGTGGTCGCGACCGGCACGAACGTCACCCAGCACAGACCCGGCGATGTGGTGTGCGCCCTGCTGTCGGGCGGCGGCTACGCCGAAAGGGTCGCGGTCCCCCAGGGCCAGGTTCTTCCGGTCCCGGAGAACGTCTCGCTTACCCACGCCGCCGCGCTGCCCGAGGTCATCTGCACGGTGTACTCGAACGTCTTCCAGATCGCCCACCTGGGCAAGGGCGAACTCTTCCTCGTCCACGGGGGCAGCAGCGGAATCGGCACGATGGCGATCCAGCTCGGCAAGGCGGTGGGCGCCCGGGTGGCGTGTACCGCGGGATCGGCCGAGAAGCTGGCCAGGTGCCGCGAGCTTGGCGCCGACATCACCATTGACTACAAGACCGAGGACTTCGTCACAGCCGTTCGCGAGGCGGGTGGCGCCGACGTGATCCTGGACATCATGGGCGCGAGCTACCTGGGACGCAATGTCGAGGCCCTTGCCGTCAACGGCCGCCTGTCCATCATCGGCCTGCAGGGCGGCGCCAGGGCCGAGCTCGACCTGCGCACGATGCACTCCAAGCGCGCGCTCCTGTCCGCGACCACGCTGCGCGCCAGGCCTGCCGCTGAGAAGGCGGCCATAGTTCAGGCGGTCCACGACAATGTATGGCCGCTCATCGCCGCGGGCCAGGTCAAGCCCGTGATCGACGCTGAGCTTCCGATGCGGGAGGCGGCCCAGGCCCACCGGCGGTTGGCGGCGAGCGACCATGTCGGCAAGATCCTCCTGCTGGCGCCAAATAGGCTAGGGGGATGAGCGAGAACAGCAATGGCATGAACAGCGGATCGCAGGAGCACCCGCAGGTCCTTGTGCTCGGCCCCGACGGCATGGCGGTGGCCGACGAGGAATCCGGGGAAGGCGCCGGGGGCGAGCGTTCGGTTGCCGAGATGGTCGAACAGCCCGCGAAGGTCATGCGTATCGGCAGCATGATCAGGCAGCTGCTCGAGGAGGTCAGGGCGGCCCCGCTGGACGAGAAGAGCCGGGCCAGGTTGAAGGAGATCCACACCAGCTCGATCAAGGAGCTGGAGGACGGTCTTGCGCCTGAATTGGTCGAGGAGCTGGAGCGGCTGTCGCTGCCATTCACCGAGAATGAACTGCCGAGTGAAGCCGAGTTGCGGATCGCCCAGGCGCAGCTGGTCGGCTGGCTGGAAGGGCTCTTCCACGGCATCCAGACGATGTTGTTCGCGCAGCAGATGGCCGCCCGGGCCCAGCTCGAGCAGATGCGCCGCGCGCTGCCGCCAGGCATGGTCCCCCCGGAGGCTCAGCAGCAGACACGTCCCGGCTCGGGCCCCTACCTCTGATTAAACCCGTCCGAAACGAAGCCGTCCCAGCCACGCCGCCGCTTCGGCGAATTCAGCGTCAGACGTCCCGGGACGGACCTGTGTCCGTCCCCCGTCGCAGCGTGCGTAGCTGCCGAGGAAGCGCACGTCGGCACATACCCGGCGGAGTCCCATCAACGCTTCGCCCACTCGCGCGTCATCGACGTGACCTTCGCAATCGACGTAGAAGTAGTACTGGCCCAGCCGGTCACCGGTCGGACGGGACTGGATCGTGGTCAGGTTTATGCCACGGACCGCGAACTCGGTCAGGATCTCCAGCAGCGCGCCTGGGCGATCGTCGGCCAGGAACGCGGCCAGCGAGGTCCGGTCCGTTCCGGTGGGCGCGGGCAGTGGGCCGGTTGGCGCCACGACCACGAACCGGGTGACCGCGTTGGGACGGTCGTGTACCTCGCTGGCCAGGATCTCGAGCCCGTACCGGTCCGCGGCGAACGCCCCGGCCAGGGCGGCGTCGAGCTGACCGTCCCCCACCTGGCGAGCGGCCTCGGCGTTGGAGGCGGCCGGGATCCATTCGCCGTCCGGGAGGTTGGCGGCCAGCCAGCCGCGGCATTGCGGCATAGCCTGCGGATGCCCGCCCACCGTCTTGATGTCGCTGAGTGCGGCACCTGGGCGGACCAGCAGGGCGAACGCGACCGGGATCTGCAGCTCGGCGGCTATTGCCAGGTCGCCGCCGCCGGTGGCGAGTTCGTCCACGGTTGCGGTGACGATTCCCTCGACCGAGCTCTCGATCGCTACGACGGCCCGGTCCGCGGCACCCTCCCGGACCGCGGTGAGCGCTGACTGGATCGTCGGGCAGGCCAGCGCGTCGGCATCGGCATCGACGGCCCGCAACGCGGCCTCGGTGAACGTCCCCTCAGGACCCAGGTAGGCATAGCGCATACAACATTTTTACCCCCGGGGGGACGACCCCCCCGGTGACCCCCCCGCGAGCAGGGGGCTGCCCGCCCCCTGCAACCCCGGGCCCGGGATCCGGGAAACCGCCGGACCCCGGGACAAGCCGGTGTTCTCCGTGGCCGGCAGTCCTTGCCCCAGCCGGGCAGACCGGACCGCCTGCTCCTCCTCGGGGGAGAGCGGCTGCGTCGGACTGCCTTGCTTTACGATCTTCGCGTAGGTGCGGGTCTCCGACCGGCCGTTGATCGAGCTGAGCACGACGCCGTCTCCAATCGCGTTGAGCAACGCGACCGAGAAGGATAGCTGGCCGGACATCTCGCTCAGTGCGTCATAGCGAACTACCGCGAGGTCACGCAGCGCCAGCGGGTCAACCGTCCCGCGCGACCCGGCGCTGCCCTCGATCAGCGCCGTGCACTCCTTCACCGCCCTGGTGGCCCGCCGATGCGCGATCACCCCCATCAGGACGCCGATCGCTCCCACGAACGGCCCGATCACTGCCAACGCTACCGGTGTCACTCAACGCACTATAGTCATCACGCAGGAGAATCACCACGAGCCACACGGTCACGCCGGCCAGTACTACCGGCGCCACACCGTTCCGGAACACCGGCTGAATCCAGTGGAGCCCGTGCGGCAGCGTCACGTCCGCTGTCCGGGCTGGCAGGTAAGCAAACCCAAGCGCGACGGTGCGCGCGAGCACCAGCCAGTCCACGTTCGACGCCGGAACCAGCGCCAGCACAGCCCACCCCAGGGCGTCATACCACGGCAGCACATAGGGCCACGCGAACAGCCAGCCGAGGAAAAAGGCTAGCGGCACATACACCGGCGGATTCTCCCCGAGCACCTGCGGCAAGCCGCGGACCAGCAGGATGACGAGCAGCACCGCGAGAACGATCGCGCCGTACTTGACGATGTCGCTCGCGGTGCTGTAGCCGGCCGCGTGTTGTAGTCCGGCCCGGATCACCCGCCACGGCGACCCGATTGACACCATGTCGCTGGCCCGCGACGTGGTCTTGAGCATCGCGCTGCCGCCGATCGCCACCGCCGCGCCCGCGGTCACCACGAAGCCGACCGCCATCGAGGCCAGCAATGCCCCGAGCCGCTGCCGGTTCGCATGCAACTTGAGCCACAGGCCTATGACGAACGCGAGCCCGACCAGCGCGGCCGTCACCTTGATGCCGAAGCCGAGTCCCACCAGCACCCCAGCCAGCAGCGCGCGGACGGGCGTTGGCTCAGCCGGGCGCCCGGGCCCCGTCCACGGGCCGTACAGCAGCGCGACCGCGGCCACGCACAAGGCGATCTGCTGAACATCTACGTGCGCGCCGGCCACCAGCACCTGAAGCAGCAGCGGATTGGCCGCCCAGAGCAACGCCGCCCGCAGCTGGCGGTCCGCGCGGCCGCTCGTCATCCGGTGCAGCAGCAAGGCGGTGACGGCGAACGCCGCGAGGTTGAACAGATCCAGCACGAACACCGTCAGCCGGGCCGACGTTCGCCCCGCCAACGACGCGAGCGCCTGGATCCCGCTGGCCAGCGGTCCGTACACCGACGGCTGTTTGAACCAGTCCTGGACCGCCCCAGCCACCGCGTCGCCGTGTGCGGCAAGCTGGGCCGGGGTGGTCAGGTAGGGATTGTGGCCGGTCACCACCATGCGCCCGTATGCCGCGTAGCTGAGCGGATCCGATGAGCCGAATGGCGGCAGCAAGGTCAGCACGACCGCTGCCGCCAGTCCGGCCAGCAGGATGGCTCTGGCCGGAACCAGCCAGCCCTCGTGGATCGCCCGCAGCGTCAGCGCAAGCCCGGCCGCCCCGGCAGCCAGGCCGAGCGCCGTCAATCCGATCGCGAGGTAAGGCGGCAAATGCAGGTCAAACGCCCACGGCGGCTGTCCGCCCCGCCCCGGCAGCACCGGCTCCATCACCGAGGCCCCGCTAGCCGCGACCACCACCGTGCACAAGACGCTGAGCCCAACGATCGCCAGCCCCACCGGCCCGCAGCGAGCGCCAGCAGGGCTCTTAACTGCCGAAACGCTATTTCCTCCCACCTGAGTCCCCGCGGCGAGCGCCAGCGAGCTTCGCGGTCGCCCAGCCGCGGAGGGCCTTCATGGCCCTCCCGGCCGGGCGAATCAAACGGCGAGAAGCGTCGCGGGCCGGGGGGGTCCGGGGGGGTTGGTGTTTACCCCCCCGGAAAAACACAGCGACAACGTCGATGAGCTGGCGGGCGCGATGAAGCTGGGCTTTCAGGTCGGTGCCAGTGGCCCGGTGGGCCAGGTCTACTTCGACCTCGGTGATCCGCATCCCTTTGCGGAGCAGGTCGATGGTCATCGCGGTTTCCACCCCAAAGCCGTGCGCGAGCGGCCGCGCGGCCTCGAAGGCGGCCCTGGTCAGGCAGCGCTGGCCGTTCAGCGGTTGCCTGGGCTGCCAGCCGGTGGCGCGCCGGATGCCGGCCCCGGAAAAGCCGACCACCAGGCCGTGACCGCCGAGCTTGACCGTGGTCGTGAACACCGCGATCGTCATGTCCGCCGTGCCCGCCAGCACCGGCTCGATCAACGGCCCCGCGCGGCCGGCCGTCTCGCCGAGATCCGCGTCGAGGAACAGCAGATGTCGCTGGCCATGTCCATCCCGCTGTTCCAGCAGGCGGGCCGCCTCGGCGCCGGTCTCCATGGCGGCGCCCTTGCCCCGGCTCCTGGCGTGGCGCATGACCGCCGCGCCCGCCTTCTCCGCGCGAACCGCCGTATCGTCGCGAGACCCGTCGTCGACCACAACGACGAAGGCGACGCCGGGCAGCCCGATCGCCGCCGAAACCGTGGCCTGAATGCGGTCCGCCTCGTTCCGCGCCGGGATGACGACCGCTACTTCACCCGCCTGTGGCATGGGCTTGATCCTAGGCGGGATCAGTTGCTTCTACACACGCCTCAGTTGCGCGGCACTACGGTCTGCGCCGGTTCGACGTCATCCACCAGGGTGAATACCGAGTCGAGGCCGGTCACCTGCAAGATCTTCCGCACCGCCGGCTTGGGCCTGGCGATTTCCAGCTCGCCGCCACGCTCGCGTGCGCGTCGCAGGCACGAGAGCAGCACATTCATGCCAGTTGAGTCGCAGAACTCGACTCCAGACATGTCAACCACAATCCTGGCGGGCTTGCCGTCGGCGATCAGCGCCGCGAGCTCGCCATGCAGCCGCGGAGCGGTATAGAGGTCGATTTCTCCGGAAATGGTCACGATCGTGTGATCATCGTGAGACCGACTCGAGACATTTAGCTCCACGTGCGGAACCTTACCGTGCCACGCGGAAAGAAGCCAGACCGCTACGCTCAGTGCAAGAAAAGTTCACAGTTCGTTAGCGGGGGGAGCCGTCCCCCCGCACCCCCGCGGGCTAGCTGGTCGCGAGCAGATGGCCTGGTTCCGGCAGGCGGCTGCGCGGTACCGGTGAGCTCCACTCATCCGGCAGCACCGCTGGATCTCGCGCGATTGGGCAGCACATGCTGCGTGGCCCGCCGCGGGCGCCGCCAAGCTCGCTGGCCGGCACCCGGATCACTTCGACACCGCACTCCTGGAGCCTGGCGTTGGTGGTGACGTTTCGTTCGTGCGAGACCACCAGCCGAGGCCCGAGCGCGAGCACGTTGCCCGCGTCGTCCCATTGCCCTCGGCTGGCCACCGGATCGAGATCCGTCTCCACCAGGCGGAGCCGGTCCACCCCGATGGCGTCGGCCATCGCGCCGAGAAAGGCCTGCAGGTGTGATACGCGCAGCCCGTCACCTCGCGGCGTGATGGCGCGCGCGGTCAGGGAATACGCGGTCGCGGGCCGCATCAGCACCGTATCGACGTCCAGCATCGTGCAGATGGTGTCGAGCCTGGTCGTCCGCTGCCTGCAATTCAGTCCTACGGCCAGCACGGTGTGCGCCAGCCCTGCGTCGAAAACCCGGCGGGCCAGCCGTTCCACTCCGGGCGGTGCGGTCTGCCCGCTGCAGCCGACCGCGATCACGCCGGGCGCGGCGAGCACGACATCGCCGCCGTCCAGCGGCTCCAGGTCGGCCGAGTACAGCATCTTGGTGCCCGCGAACAACGGATGATGCCTGTAGATCACCTCAGCGAGCAGCGCTTCCCGGCGTCTGCCGCGCGCCACCGGGCTGGCGACGGCGACCCGGTCACCAATCCAGACACTCAAGTCGCGGACGAACACCAGGTTAGGCAGCGGATCGATAATGAAATCCGTTGGTCCGAGCAACTGGTAGACGGCTCCTCGGCCGGCCCGGAACTCACCGGCCGCCAGACCACAGATCAGCACTTCGGCGAGCGTCTCGGGATCGAGCCCGTCCAGATGGTGCCGCACCTGCCCGGCAAGTTCGTCGCCGAGCACCGCCGAACCGAGCGCGGCGGCGATGGCCTGCTGCCTGGCCGACCCGTACTCCAGCACGTCCTGTAGTAGCTCGGTGAGATAGAGGACCTGCACCCCGTGGTCGCGCAGCACCGCGGCCAAGCCATCGTGCTCCTGCCGCGCCCGCTCCGCCCATGGGATTCCCGCGAAGAGCAGGCGGCCGGCGTCGCGCGGAGCCACTCGTTTCAGTTCGGCGCCCGGTCGATGGATGATAACGCTACGTAGCCGACCGACCTCGCTGTCCGCTCCCTGGAATCGTGACACCTGAATCCCCCGAACTGTCTGTCCTCTACCGGGTGGAAGCCATCCCCCGGAGTCCCCCTGGCTCCGCTAGCCGGTGGCCGTGCCCGCTGGGACGAAAAACTGAGCGGTCTTGGGGCACGAAACCTCCGCCCAGACGGTTGTGCCCTCGTCGTCGTAGCGAGTCCCCCAGTGCCGAGACAGCCGGGACACGATCCGCAAGCCGCGGCCGCCGGTCGTGGACTGGCTCAGCTGTCCGACCTCGGGAAGGGTTGGTCCACCGCCGTCCTTTACCGAGATCCGCACCGCTCCACTGCCCAGTTGCCACGCGACCCGGATCGTCGCACCCGGCAGCGGCCGCGCATGACGCAGCGCATTGCTGAACAGTTCGCTGATGACCACGGCGGCGTCGCTGATAGCTGCCTCATAAATCCCCGCCGCCACCAGGTCCGACACCAAGCGACGCCGTGCAACACTGGCACTTGAGGCCGCGAATGGAAGCAGTAGGACGCTCGACTTACTCACCTCCCTGCCAGCCCTGAAACCCCTGCCAGCCCTAGAGTGCCTGCCGGTCTCAGCCTTGCCAGGGCTGGGACCCGCTACGAGCGGAAATGCCCCGTGCACGTGCCACGGAAACACGCGAACCGGGTAGATATCTGAACGGTAACGGAGACTTCGGCAAACTCCTGGTGGCATCGGTCGCTGCCATGGGCACGGTAACGTCTCCACGTGAACGTTGTGAGCCGCGCATGAGGGAGCGAGCACGTCAGCAAGGCGGCCCAGGCACACTGACCGATGACCTGGCGGTATCTGACTCGTCCGCCCAGGACACCGCCGCCGAGGCAGCGTCGGGCGAGTCGCTGGCTGAGCTTGCCGCCAAGTACAAGCTCCGGCCGAGCGCCGCCCGCCCTGGCGTTTTCGCGTACGCCGCGCAACTCTGGGAGCGACGCCACTTCATCATGGGCTTCGCGACAGCCCGCAACGTCGCTATGTACACCGAGGCCCGGCTCGGTCAGCTCTGGCAGGTCCTGACCCCGCTGCTGAACGCGGCGGTCTACTACCTGATCTTCGGCAAGATCCTGGACACCAGCCGTGGCGTGCCCAACTTCATCGCGTTCCTGATCACCGGCATCTTCATCTGGAACTTCACCCAGCGCTCGTTCATCACCGCGTCCCGGGTGATGCCGGACAGCCTGCCGCTGATCCGGGCGCTGCCGTTCCCGCGCGGGTGCCTGCCGATCGGCTATGTGCTCATCGAGTTGCAGCAGCTAGCCATGTCGATGATCATCCTGATCGCCATCGTGCTCGGCACCCGCGAGCCGCTGACCTGGTACTGGCTTCTCGCCATCCCCGCCCTGGCGCTGCAGGCGGTGTTCAACACGGGCATGGCCCTGTTCCTCGCCAGGCTGGGCGCCGGCGCGGACGACTTCGGCCAGCTCATGCCGTTCCTGGTCCGGACCTGGATGTACGCATCCGGCGTGATGTTCAGCATCCAGACGGTGTCCTCGCTGCGCAACCACCCGACCCTCACGTACCTGCTCCAGATCAATCCCGCCGCGGTCTACATCAGCCTGGTGCGCAACGCCATCCTCAGCTCACAGCGGGCGGCCTGGCCCGGCAGCAAGCCGTACAACGCGGACCTGTGCCACCTGTACCACACTGCGACCAAGGGCAAGGCGCTCCTTGACAGCGCGTACTGCCACGGCGCGGTCTCGATGAACGGCCTGTGGCTGTGGGGAGCCGGCTGGGCGGTGCTCGCCATGGTGGTCGGTTTCGTATTCTTCTGGCAGGCGGAAACGAGGTACGGACGTGGCTGAGCTTGCTGTGACAACAACAGCCGACCAGTCCTCCCAGATGTCCAAGCCGACCGTGGTGGTCGACGACCTGCACGTGGTGTACCGGGTCTATGGCGCGGGCGGCGACAAGGGGACGGCGGCAACCGCGCTGATGCGCGTGCTGAAGCGCCAGCGACGTCCGTCGGTCCGCGAGGTCCACGCCATCCGGGGCGTCTCGTTCGTCGTGTACCACGGTGACGCGATCGGCATCATCGGCAGGAACGGGTCCGGGAAGTCGACGCTGCTACAGGCCATCGCGGGCCTGCTTCCGCCGGAACAGGGCTGCGTCTACACCAGTGGCCAGGCGGCGCTGCTGGGTGTGAACGCGGCGCTGCTCGACGACCTCACTGGCGAGCGCAACGTGGTACTTGGCTGTCTCGCCATGGGCATGACCCCGCAGGAGACCAAGGACCGCTTCCAGTCCATCGTTGACTTCTCCGGGGTCGGCAACTTCATCGACTATCCGATGCGGACATACTCCACCGGAATGGCGCAGCGGCTGCGGTTCTCCATCGCGTCCGCCAAGAGCCACGAGATCCTGATGATCGACGAAGCGCTGGCCACCGGAGACGCGAACTTCCGCGCCAAGAGCCACGAACGGATCATGCAGCTACGCCGCGAGGCAGGCACGGTCTTCCTGGTCGCCCACAACCTCGCCGAGATCGAAGCCAGCTGCAACCGCGTCATCTGGCTGGAAAAAGGAAAAATCATGATGCAGGGCACCGACGTCCCCGGCATCGTCGACGAATACCTGAAAGCCACCGGCGGCGAACCCCGCAAGCGCGACAAGCCCCCCACAACCGACCACACCGCCCAATCCTGACAATTCACCACATTAACCCCATCGTCCGCCGAGGCGAGCCTCCCCAGCAGCGACCCACCGCCCACACCGTCCCCCCCGGTCACAGATACCCCACCAGATCTGCCCACGTCGCGGAAGATTAGAGCCCCCCGGAAAAAAGGCGCCGCTTTCCGGCACCCTTGCCTCCACGAGACCCCAAACTTCCACGCCTCACCCCTCACCAACCCGGACACATCCCGAAATGTCGGGCGCAGACCGAGCGACGGTACGGTGGCCGCACGCAAAAGGGACGAGGGCGGAGGCACAAGCCGGCAGGAGACGCAGACACAAGCCGGCAGGAGACGCAGACACAAGCCGGCGGGGGGGCGGAGACCCAGGCCGACAGGGGGGCGGAGCTGCATTGGCGCGGCGGGAAGCAGCCGCTGAAACAGCAGCCCCATCGGCCTCGCTGCCGGGGTAACCGGCATCGCGACGACAGATGCCGCGCGACCGCGAGGGCACGCGACGAACAGGGGCGCCAAACAGCAGCGCCGCAGACGCAAAGCAGCGCAGACGGCACGCGACCGCGAGGGCACGCGACGGACAGGGGCGCCGCGGACGGAAAGCGCGCGGACGGAAAGCGACCGCGAGGGCAGGCGACGGACAGGGGGCGCCGAACAGTAGCGCCGCAGACGCAAAGCAGCGCAGACGGAAAGCGCGCGGACGGAAAGCAGCGCAGACGGCACGCGACCGCGAGGGCAGGCGACGGACAGGGGGCGCCGAACAGTAGCGCCGCAGACGCAAAGCGGCACGGGCGGCACGCGACCGCGGGGAACGGGGATCGGGCCGCGGAAAGCGGCGCGGCGACGAGGGCCGTGCGCTGGAGCGGCCGGCTCGGCGGGGGTGCGCCCGGCCAGGCGGGGTGCGGCCGGCTCGGCGGGGCTAGGTGGGAGGTGTGGGGGCGGGGGACTTCGGGGGTGCGGGAGGCGTCAGGGCGGTGGCGAGGGGCGGGTTTGCCGCTGGCGTGGGGGAAGCGGGGTGCAGGCGCAGGCGCATCGTGGTGCCGATATTGGGGCGGGACCGGGCGGTGACTTCGCCGTTCTGGGCGCGGGCCAGGCGGCGGACGATGAACAGGCCTATGCCTACGCCGCCGAAGCGGCGGCGGTCGCCGGTCTCGCCCTGGACGAACCGGTCGAATATGCGCTCTAGGTCGCTGTCCGGTATGCCGATGCCTTCGTCCTCGACCGTGATCTCGATCCAGCCGCCCACGACACGGGCCCTCAGATG
>JAFARZ010000080.1 GCA_019245115.1 Streptosporangiaceae bacterium
CGCTGCGGGCCCGGGACGGCGAAGGAGAACTCGCGCTGGGCCCAGCCGCCGGCGGCGTCCTGGCCGGCCTGGGGGTGGAACTGCCCCGAACCCGCCCGCGCCGGATACTCGCGTTCTCCTGCATGGACAGCCACGCGGGGCGGCCGCGTCGGAGTCGGACCTGCGCCGGGTGGGGCACCCGGCGCTCGGCGGCCTCGTCGAGACCTTCGTCCACGCCGAGCCGATGAAGCTGGCGAGGGTGAGCGAGATGCCGATCTCCATCTGGCAGTTCCGCGAGAACGACAACCGCGAGATCGACTTCGTCCTCGAGGGACCCGGCAGTGCCGTGGTCGGGATCGAGGTCAAGGCCACGACCTCGCCGGGCACGGACACGGCCAAGCACCTGCGCTGGCTCGGCGAACGCCTCGGCGACCGGTTCACCGCCGGCATCGTCCTCCACCTTGGCCAGCGCGCAAACTCCTTCGGTGGCAACATCCACGCCATCCCCGTCTCCGCTCTCTGGGGTCACGCCCAGGCTTGACGGTATGGCGTGCACCCACGACCCCTCCCGGCCGATGAGGACGAGCGCACCGAATCAGACATTTAACGATCAGGCACTTGTCTCCATAACGAATCGTGATCTGATAAGAGTTTTCGCGCACCGTAGAGGACCGGTCTATAGGAACGCTTCCACTGCAAGACCACGCTCCGGATGGCGATGGATAGTGCGTAAATTGGCGAAATCCCTGCGCACCGGAATTAGCACTCGGGACAAAAAGTGCTAACATGCCTCTTACTATTGCCAACTATGCATTGTAAAGTTTGGTTGAATTCCGGATAATTCTGTTTGCTGAAGAGCACATGTGCATGAAGGTGCTGCGGCCGCGGCAAGGTGCGCTGGGATTAGGGGGACGGATGAGCGGGGTCGAACTCGCGTCGCTGGTGCAACAGTTGCGCGTGGAGCTGGCCGAGGCGCTGGCTGCTGGTGAGGGCGAGCGGCTGCGCTTTGAACTCGGGCCGATTGAACTGTCCCTGACGGTGACGGTTGGGCGAGAGGCGGCCCCGGGTGCGAAGATCCGGTTCTGGGTCGTGGAGGCTGGGGCTGATGCGAGGATCTCGCGGGAAGCCGTTCAGGAGATCAAGCTGACGCTTACCCCGCGGGACATGGAAGCAGCGCCTGCCTCCGGCGGGGGGTCGGCTTCTGTCCTTATTGAGGGCGGGAAACTGCCTGGAGAGCGCTGACCGGCTGATGGGCACAGAGATGTTTGAGCCGTGGCGGGTGGCCCAGATTGCGGTCCATCGGGGCCTTGGCGGTGCCTCCTCACGCGGATCGGGATACTTGGTGGCCCCCGGCCAGGTACTCACCGCCGCTCATGTCGTGGCGGGGGCGCATTCGATCCGGGTGCTGCTGGATGCCGGCCAGGACAGCGAGCTGGATGTGCTCGCGAAAGACTGGTGGGCTGATCCGGAAGGCGAGCGCAGGACCGATCTAGCCGTGGTCGTGATTCCGGAGGAGGCTACCAGGGACCGGGAATGCGGCCCGGCGGCCTACGGGATGATCGGTGACGTGGCGGCGGTGCTGCCGGTTCAGGTGAGCGGATTCCCCGTATTCAAGCTCCGTGCCGTCCGGTCCGGCGAGGGCGAGCCGGAGGTATTCCGGGATTTCGAGCAGGCAAGCGGGCACACGCCGGTGGCGGCCAACCGCCGGCAGGGCACGCTTGCGATATACCTTGACGATCCAGCCCCAAGCACTAACCCGCCTGCGGGTTCGTCGCCGTGGGAGGGGATGTCGGGAGCTGCCGTCTGGGTCTCGGGCCGGATCGTGGGAGTCCTAGCCGAGCATTACCCGGCGGAGGGCACAGCGCGGCTGACCGCGCGGCGGATAGACCACGCCTACGGCCAGCTAAGCCGTTCCGATCTTGGCCTACTCCGGGGGCTGCTCGCTCTGCCCGATACTCGTGACGGACTGAGTGACGTGGTTCCTGCCGGGCCGCGGCAGCTGGCGCGGGCGGCGTATCTGGCGCAGGTCCGCGACATCGCCCCCGACAGGCTTGTTGGCCGCGACAGCGAACTGGCGCAGTGGGCGGAATTCTGCGCCGGCTCCGAGCAGTACGCATGGTGGCAAGCGGGCCCGTGGGCGGGCAAGTCGGCTCTGGCCTCGTGGTTCGTGACCCATCCTCCGGCTGGCGTGGAAGTCGTGTCGTTCTTCATCACTGGCCGGCTGATCGGCCAGGCTGACAGCAGCGCGTTCCTTGACGCCATGATCGAGCAGCTTGGCACTCTCGCCGCTCCCGCCGACCGGGCATCTGCGCCTGAGGTCACGGCGCGGGCTGGTGCCTGGCTGAGCATGCTGGAACTGGCGGCAGCCTTCTGCGGCGAGCGCGGGCGGCGGCTCGTTGTGGTAGTCGACGGACTGGATGAAGATGAGGCCGGGGCAGTGCCCGGCCGAGGACGGGTGAGCATAGCGTCGCTGCTGCCGCGGCGACCGCCGCCCGGCACGCGGTTCATCATCACCAGTCGCCCGGATCCCGGCCTGCCCGACGACGTCCCGGCTGATCATCCGTTGCGTGCCTGCCAGCCGGTCCCGCTGCCGCTGTCATGGACTGCCAGAGAGACCGAGGCGCTCGCCAAGCAAGAACTGCGGGACCTGCTGTCCGGTGGACAGCCCGAGACCGACACCGTTGGGTACATCGCCGGATCAGGAGGAGGCCTTACCCTAACAGACCTGGCGGCTCTGACCGGCGTTCCTGCCACGCGTCTGGAAAGCATCGTGCGGGGGGCCTTCGGACGCAGCCTGCACGCCAGGGCACCCGCAGCCTCCCGGAACCTCAAGCCCAGTGCAGCCGATCGGGTTTACCTCTTCGGCCACGAGACCCTCCGGGTAATGGCCGAAGACCTGCTCGGCCAGGATCTTGCACGCTACCGGCAAAAAGTGCACGAGTGGATGGACTCCTACGCGCGCACCGACTGGCCGGATACGACCCCGGCCTACGCCGTCCGCAGCTACCCGCGTCTTCTCGCCGCCACCGACCTGGCCCGGCTCCAGTCGCTAGCTCGTGAGCGCACAAGGCACGGATTCCTGTTCCGCGCCACGGGAAGCGATCACGCGGCCCTCGCAGAAATCAGGACAGCCCAGCAACTCCTCGCTAGCCAGGACTCCCCGGAATTGCAGCCCGTCGTCGAACTCGCAGCCCGCTGGTACGCATTGGCAGGCCGGAACCATTTCATCCCACAGGGGCTGCCAAGGGCCTGGGCCAGGCTGGGCCGTTTCGACCATGCCGAGGCCCTCGCCCGCAGCCTCCCCGATACTTTCAGGCAATCCAGCGGGCTCCAAACGGTTGCTGTTGCGATTGCCGAGGCCGGGGACTATGACCGCGCCGAAGCGGTTGCCAGCACGATCGCCAACAGCATCGGGGCTGACGATCGGGGACACGCGCTGCGTGATGTCGCCGTTGTGATTGCCGAAGCCGGGGACTACGACCGCGCCGAAGCCGTCGCACGCGCCATTACCGGTCCTGACAGCCTGGCCCAGGCACTTACCGAATTGGCCGTGGTGATTGCCCAGGGTGGCAGCCATGACCGGGGAGCGGCGCTCGCCCGCGCCGTCACCGCACCCTCCGACAAGATCCGGGCCTTCACCGATGTGGCGGCAATGATCGCCGAATCCGGAGACAGCGAACTCGCCCGTCGGCTGATTAACGAAGCCGAGTCCGTCGCCCGCGCTGCCGTTCCCGTGAACGAGGAAGCACAAGCGCTCGCCGACCTGGCCGCCGTCGCAGCCAAGGCCGGAGACCTCCATCAAGCCCGCCGCCTAGCCGAGAGAGCCGAGTCCATCGCACGGATGATGACCGACCCTTACTGGCGTGCAGAGATGCTAGCCGCGGCGGTCACCGCGACTGCAGTATCCGGAGACCAGGATCTCGCCCGGGAACTGGCCGCAGAAGCTGAATCTTCCGCCCGCGCCGCTAACCCTGAACTCCAGGACCAGGCGCTCCACCATGTGGCCGACGCAGTCACCGACGCAGGAAACTACGACGACGCTGAACTCATCGCCCGCACCATCACCACGGCATACTTCCAGGAAGAGGCGCTTACCAAGCTGGCTACGACGATCGCCAGGACCGGGCAGTACGACCGCGCCGAAGCGGCGGCCCGCGCCGTCTCGGACCCGGACGGCCGGGACGACGCCCTTACCCGCCTGTCCTACGCGATCGCCGAGACTGGGAACCACGACCGTGCCGAAGCTCTCGCCGGGACTATCACCGACTCCACGAAGAAGGCCGGAGCGCTCATGCGCGTGTCATACCTGCTCGCCGAAGCAGGGCAGTACGACCGCGCCGAAGCCCTCGCTCTCGCCATCACCGACCCAGAATCCCGGGGCGGGGCTCTCCAGAGCCTAGCGATAGAACTGGCCTGGGAAGCTGCGCAATACGACCGCGCCGAATCCCTTGCCCGCACCAACGACTACGTCAGCTACGAGCTGGACGCGCTGATCAGCGTGGCCAGCGCAATCGCTGAGGCCGGAGACCGTGACCGCGCAGCCCAGCTGCTGTCAGAAGTGGAAACCAGAGCCCGCAGCCTCATCAACCCTCACCTTCGGAAGCAGGGACTCGGGCAGATAGCAGTCGCCATGGGGCAGACCGGGGACTACGACCGAGCGGAGGAGATCACCTACGCCATCGACGGCTCCTTCGAGAGAGCACAGGCGCTTGCGCAGATCGCAGTCGCGGCCGCAGGTGACGGAGACCACGACCGCGCCGGGCAGATGGCGCGAAAAGCGGAATCCCTCGCCTCCTACGCCAGGGATCCTTCTGCCAACGCCAGCGTCGACCTCGCGGTCGCCATCGCGCAGAGCGGCGAGCAAGACAGAGCTGTGAACTTCGCGCGCTCTAGCCCCCTAGAGCCATGGGCAAAGGCGAAAGCGCTCACCGGCATCGTTGCCGTTATCAGCCAGAACGGCGACCGCCAGCGCGCCAGGGAAGTCGCCGCCGAGGCGGAGGACGCCGCCCGCACCATCACCGACCCCTTCTCCAAGACCCAGGCGCTGAATGACATTGCAGTCATCATGCAGCAGGCCGACGATCGCCACCACGTCCTAGAACTCGCCGCCGAGGCGGAGGACGCCGCCCGCACCATCACGCATCTTCACGCCAAGGTTAAGGCGTTGGCTGACATCGCAGTCATCATGCACCAGGCCGGTGAATTCCGCCGCGTCCTGGAACTCGCTGCCGAGGCGGAGGAGATCGCTCGCACCTCGGCTGATCCGTATCTCCGCGACAGGTATGAGGCGCTGTCACACGCTGCCGCCGTGATCGCGCTATCTGGAGAGCTTGACCATGCCAGGGATCTCGCCCTCACGATCGAAGATGATTATTGGCGTGCCAGCGCGCTCACAGACATAGCCGGCAAAGCCGATGACCACAATCGTGCCGGGCAGATAGCCGCTGACGCCGAGGCGGCCGCCCTTGCCATCAGCCGTCTTCCCGCCCAAGCTGTTGTGCTCAGCCAACTGGCCGCGGTCCTTACGCAGATTGGCGACCACGAACGCGCCGAGGACATCATCGGTGCGATTGAGGACCCCTTCACACAAGCCCAGGCGCTCGGCCAACTCGCCGTGACCATAGCCAAGGCCGGAAACCGCCGCCACGCCAGGGAACTGGCCGCCGCCGCCGGGGAAATCGCCGGAACAGCAGACCAGCACCACTACAAAGCGCTCGTGGACCTGGCCACCGTCGTCGAGCAGGCCGGCGACAGTCCGCAGGCGGTCCGTCTCCTCACGCGTGCGCTTGGCACGGATACGATTGATCTGTGGTGGCCGACGATAATATCGCGTTCCTTCCCCGAAGCTATCGGAGACGCCCCGGAATTTCTAGCTGACATGTACGGTCTCTAAGAGCCTGCTTGAGAAATCGATTCTGACGGCACCGATGGTGCCATCGGCACGCTCGAATCGTACAAATTGCCTTGGAGGGCGGCACCGATGGCCCCATCGGTGTTCTCGCGGCGGCCGCTTCATCTGACCGAGCGGGGCTTCCAAACAGGTTCTAAGTAAATTGCCCTCCCTTCGCTGGAGAGATGACACCTACCACGAGCCACCTGGTCAAGGCAGTGCACAGTCGGCCGGGATCTGCGGCTGCTGCACCGTTTGAAGCGGACGCCAGCGATCACCTTCCGTGACCATCGTCAGCCGGACTTATGCCATCCGCGGCACATACCCGGTAAGCCGTCCCGTGCGCCTCATCGGGAGGAAAACGACAAGTATGTGAGAAGGAAAGCCGACGGCATACCGATCGTGTTGGGCTGGCGAAGGGCGGTACCGGCCCGGTTCATCCCGTCTTCCCGGTCACGTCAGCCTGGTCGTCAGGGGCCGGCGATGCTGGCGAGCGTCACGCCCTGGTGCGGGCCGTGGGGGCCTACCAGGCGCGCATGCACGGCATTGTCATGGCGGCGCCGGGCTACTTCGGGCGCCAGGGGCCGTTCGGGGGCGAGTGGGAGCACGGCTTCCAGTCCGCCCGGGCGTATTACCGCGCCATGGAGATCTGGTGGCGCTCGGATGAGGAGGCGGGCGCGGACCCGGCGCTGGTGGCGGTGGCACGCGCCTACGCGGGGCGGATGCGGCCGCGCGTGGAGGCCACGTTCGTGCCGCCGAGATTCACCCAGGCCAACTGCCATGCGGAGCAGTTCTTCGCCGCACGCACGCCGGGCAGCTGGGCGGTGACCGGGGTCGTCGACATGGAGGTCGCGCTCGGCGGCTGGCCGCTGTTGGATGTGGCGGGCATCGCATTCGCCCTGAGCCACCCCAGGTTCGGCGGCTACCGCTGGTGGCGGCCCTGGTTCGAGGGCTACGGCGAGCCTGACATCGACCTGTTCCGGCTTGTCCTCGCACCCCGGCGACGGGCGAGCAGCCTGCCGGCGATGAGTTCCCACCTGCTCCGAGCTGGTGGTCCAGCGGTTATGGGGCCGGTGAAACCACAGCCGTTCATCGTATTAGGTGAGATACGTTCGCGTTTCAGGATCGCGGCAGGCCGTTGATGAGCGCCATGCCTTCCTTCCCTATGTTGGACCCGCTCAGGTATCTGGGCTGAGGGTGAAGCTGACGATGGCTGTGGTCCCGTCGGGACCATGGTTCACGCTGGCATGGTCGGCGACCTGGCGGACCAGCCATAGCCCGTGCCCGTGTCCGCTGAGCCACGTCGCGGGGTCAGCGGGCCTGGCTCCGGTACTCTTCCCTGTGACGCCGTTATCGCTGATCTGGCAGTACAGCAGCTGGTCGTCCTCCCACAGCCGCAGCCGCCCGCGCCCGCCGCCGTGCTGGACCGCGTTAGCGGCCAGCTCGTGTATGGCCGCGACAACCTCGTACACCCGCGGCCGGGGAAGTCCTGCCGCCGCGGCGCGAGCCGCGACTGTCGCCCGCAATGCGTGCAGCGACTCGCCGTCGAACTCCTGATCAACTGCGGCAAGGTCAGCGCCCTGTGTCCGGCCGGGCCGCCGCGGGCCGCTGTCATGATCACCGTGCACGGATGTCACCAGCCATTCGACGATCACCGGCAACGAGCCTGTCATAGTGACCCGCCACCTGCTCGGTATCAGCTGACTGCCCGCCCCTACCCGCACTGCCGGGGGCTATCCGCCTGCGGCGGAAGGCGACGGAGCGGGACCTTCGCGCCGACATCTCGTGGCTGGCCGGCAAGCGGTACGGTCAGAGCGGGAGCAGGGGTGGTGCCAGCAGGCGGAGGTAGGCAGGATGACGGCGGATGCCAGCACCCAGATCACGGAGCTGACGACAGATGATCACGCGTGCCTGACGTTCGGCGAGGCTGAGGAGCTGTTCGACCTGACCGCCGCATTTGTGCGGGACGGCCTGGCCGCGGGCCTGGAGGTGATGTGGCTCAGCGACGTCAGTCCCGGGCAGGCAGTGGCGGAGCTGGCGCGACGCGGGATCGTGGCGGGACCGGCGGTGGCCGCCGGGCAGATGACAGCGGCCGGATGCGAGGGGCGCCTGCTGTCGGGGCAGACGTTCAGCGCCGAGGCGGCCGTCCGGTGGCTGACGGGCCAGCTGGAATGGTCCCGGAGACAGGGATTCCCGGGAGTGCGGATCGCGGTGGACATGAGCTGGGCGCTGCGCCCGGTGACCGGAATTGAGCAGCTGCCTCAGTTCGAGCAGGGGGTTGCGACGGCACTGGCCGGCAGTACCGCATCACTGCTGTGCCAGTATGACCGGGACCGCTTCGATCCGGTGACGCTGGCTTCGGTGGCCGGGTTTCACACCCGGTCGGTGGCGGCGGCTACCTATCATTCCGACGCGGTGCTGCGGATCTGCCGCCAGTATGCCCCGCCTGGGGTGCGGATCGCCGGGGAGATCGACTACCAGGCCGAGCAGCCGCTCGCGCTCGCGCTGGCTGAGGCGGTCCGCCTGGATGGCGACATCGTGGTCAACATGGAGGGGCTGGCGTTCATCGACGCCAGGTGCACGTTGATGATCACCGACGCCGCGCGGACCATGGCGGGATCTCGCGTGGTCACCCTCCGGTGCCGGCCGGAAGTCGCCGCCGGGTTCGTCCGGCTCGATGTGGCGGACCTGGACGGTGTCAGGCTGGAGACCGTCCGATGAGCGGTGATCCCGGCCCGCCAGCCGAAGCAGTCCGCGGATCCATGCCGGTCTTGATGCAGGACTTCGATGACGGCTCGCTGTATGCTCTGCGTGCCGCGGTCGCGGCGCATGCCGCCGCGGCCGGGCTGAGCAGCACACGGGTCTACGATGTCGTGGCCGTGACGCATGAGCTGGCCGCTAACGCGGTCCGTCATGGCGCCGGTCACGGGCAGCTGCGCATGTGGACCGACCGGCAGGTCCTCTATTGCCAGGTCACCGACGACGGGCCGCGCACGCCTCCCCACCGCGCCGTTAAGCACAAGCAAACACACGCTGAGCCGGTGCCGTGGCCCGCCGAACGGGGCCACGGGCTGTGGGTGGCCGGCAAAGTCGCCGACCAGGTCAGCGTCGATCGCGGCCCAGCCGGCACCACCGCGACCATCGCCTTCACCATCAGCCCGTCCTCGCTCCCGGCGCAAACCCAGGCACCCGAGCGGGCATCTCCAGCCGTCGCGGCCAACCCGCCAAGACTCCGGCCAGACCCCGGCAACCGGCCTGAGTCAGCAGGCTCCTAGTGCCGCGTCTGTCTACGTTTGCCCGGTTGGTATGCGGTGAGCCTGCTGGACCGCAGGGGGCTGGTGCCGGCAGCACAGGCCTCGCGTGCGGCCAGCCCGCCGGCGGCCGGCCCGGTGCCATGCGGCTGACTACGATTTCCTGAGCCGAAAATATTTTCGGCTCAGGAAATTGGCTTCAAAGAAACGGCACGTCTCCGGCTGCCCCCGCACCGGATCTACGGGGCGGACGGGGGCAAACATAACCGGTCGCGGCACTAGTATCCCGAGCCTGAAATTTGGTGGTTAAGTCTGTAGCCTGGATGGCATGTCGCAGACTGCTGCACCTTTAGTGCTGAGTGCTGAGGATCGGGCTGAGCTTGTCCGCTGGTTGCGGGGCGGGTTGCCGTGGCTGGCGGA
>JAFARZ010000236.1 GCA_019245115.1 Streptosporangiaceae bacterium
ATGGTTGGCGCAACGTACCCCTTCGATATCCCAGGTGACTGTGAGCTGTGCGGTTAATGTGACGAAAGTTTCGGCTCTGGGCGGTCGGCCGGGCCAAGTCTGCGCGCGCCGACTTCCAGAGAGCCCGCGAATTAGCCAACGGGGTCCCATAGTGCACAAAGTCACCACAGAACCCCGATTTACCGCGGTAATCTGAGCGACCCGCCGCTGCGTGAGCAGGCCGATCGCGACGCGCTGTGGCACGGCCTGGCGCGCCTCTTCAGCTGTAGTACTGGACAAGGCAGAACTCATTCCCTTCCGGATCGCGCATGATCATGACGACGCCCTCGTCGTAGTCGTGCCGCTCGCCGGACCAGCGGCCACCAAGACGCTCGACTTGCTCGCGGGCCGTGCCGATGTCATCGGCCTGGATGTCAAGATGGATCCGGACCTTCGCGGTCTTCGGCTCCGGCACGTGCTGGAAGGTCAGCCGCGGCCGGTCATCAAGGCGTGAGCCGACGGTGGCCCATCCGGCGTCGTCGTCGTGCTCGCCGGTCACCGCCATGTCCAGCAGCGCGCTCCAGAACGATGCCAGCCGCGCTGGATCCGCGCAGTCGATCGTGATTCCCATCAAGTGATTTGCCATACAGGCACCCTGACACCCCGTATCAGCGCCGCGGAACCGCCCTGGCAGGTCCGCATGCCCAGACCCGGCCAGGCGCTCTGCTCTCCGTTCAAGGCGGCCCGATCGCGATCCGGTGGCAACTTCCGGGCCGCGATCCACGTCCTTGGCTGACAGAAGGCACGGAGGAGGTGGTGGCGTGAGACCCGACCCGGACACCGGGCGCAGCGTGACCGGCCACGGCGCGGCGGCGGTGGAGCAGCTGCTGGCAGCGCGCGGCCGGCACCTGATGCAAGCGGCCATCGCGCTGGCTGGCAGCCGGCCAGATGGCGAGGATCTGCTGCAGGCCGCGCTGGAACGACTGCTGCTGAACTACCGCCGGGTCGGCTCCGACGCCGAAGGGTACCTGCGGCGCACGCTCTACAACCTGGCTGCCGATGGCTGGCGGCGGCGGCGTGTGGCCCGGCGCTGGCGGCCGGTGGTTGCCGCGCCCGGGCGATTGGCTGACGGCACGGATGTCGTTGACATCCGGGACGCGCTCGTGCGGCTGCTGGCGCAACTGCCGCCGCGGCAACGCGCGGTGGTCGTGCTGCGGTACTGGGAGCAGCTGACTGAGGCCGAGACGGCCGCGATCCTTGGCTGCTCGCCAGGATCGGTCAAGTCGGCGGCCTCGCGCGGCATGAGCAGGCTGCGCGAGCTTGCCGGCGACCGGCCGCTCAAGCTGCCTATCCCGCCCACCTCGGTCTTATCCGTCGGTTCACTATCGGAGGCTCAGCATGAATACCGACCTTGAAGACCTGCTCCGGCAGGGTATCGACCGCTTGCCGGCCGAGGTGCCCGCCGGTCTCACGCACCGGGCGGTCAGCCAGGCCCGGCGGCACCGGCTGATTACCGGCGCCGGGGTCGCCGCCGCCGGGGCGACCGTCACCGCCGCGGCGATCGTGGCCGGAGTGCTCGGCATCACGCCGACCGCGAGCAGGCCGGCTGGCACGGGAGTCGCGCAGTCAGCGCGGCCCGCACCGACCCAGCACCCGCGTCCGCTGCCATCCTGGCCGCCCGGCCCGGTCACGCACGCCACGCTGGTCAGCCGCGTCGAGCAGGCCGTGCTGACCTCGACGAACTTCATCGCCTACACCCGGCGCTACGACTACGCGGACCAGTCGAGGCTGATCATGTCCGCCTGGGACTACCAGAACATGCACCTGTGGATCCAGGCCAATCCACACAACGCGCAGCTCATTACCTATTACCCGAACCGCCATACGGTCAAGACGGTCGACTACGAGCGGCGGACATGGTGGATTACCGCCTGGCCATTTAACGGGCTGGTCCGCACCGGCAAGAATCAGTGTGCCGGCCCCGCCGATGACTCGCCGCAAGTCGGTGACCCGCGCTGGGCGGCATGGCTGGTGTCCTCGCTGCGCTGCGGCGCCTATACGGTAACCTCCCGCTCCGGCGCCAACGGCACGCCGATCCTGCACATCGTCAACACGCCCAAGGACATCGAGTACCAGTACGGCGTCCGGCTCCACATCCTCGTGGACGCCACCACCTACCTGCCGATCGCCAACTGGCAGCCCGGCAGCGACGGCTACTACGACGTGATCACGTGGCTGCCGCCGACCAAGGCGCTGCTGGCCCAGCTCGCGCTGCCCGTGCCGCCCGGATTCTCGAGAGGCTGACGACCCTCCTCCACGACATCTTCAACGGAGCGTTCGCCGAGGGCACCGACGCTGATTACTGCTTGTGGCAGGTATAGCTGGGGATGGCTGTGTTGGAGGGGCCGCCGCGAGGCTTGGCCCCCACAAAGCGCGGCCGCCAGCCGGGAGTATGAGCCAGATTGCCGTAAAGCCCCTTATTTCGAAGTGTTTCCCGGGTGGGGATGGTTGGCGCAACGTACCCCTCGGGGAAACACTTCAAAATAAGGTGAGTTTCGGGCGTGTCGCGTGCGAGGATTCTGGTATGGGCGCGAATGCTGAGCTGGTGGGGCTGATGGGGCCGCAGCTGGAGGAGCTGCTGCCGTTGCTGGATGAGAAGGCGCGGCGGCTGGTGCTGGGGGCGGTGGCGCGGGCGGCCGGGGACGGCGGGATCGGCGCGGTGGCCAAGGCGACCGGGGCGTCATGGCAGACGGTCGCGGACGGGGCGGCGGAGCTGGCCTCGGGGGATGTCGCGCCGGCGGGGCGGGTCCGCCGTCCGGGCGGGGGCCGCAAGCGGCTGGCCGAGACCGACCCGGGGCTGGCCGGGGCGCTGGAGGCGCTGATCAAGGACGCGATGCGGGGGGATCCGGCCTCGCCGCTGGTGTGGACCACGCGCAGCGCGGAGCACCTGGCGGGGCAGCTGACCGCGCAGGGGCACCGGTGCAGCGATTCGACGGTGCTGCGGATGCTGGCGCGTGCCGGGTTCACCCAGCAGTCCAATTCCCGGGCGCAGGAGGGGCGGCGGCACCCGGAGCGGGACGAGCAGTTCCGGTACATCGCCGCGCAGGTCAAACAGCACCAGGACGCGGGGCAGCCGGTGATCAGCGTGGATGCCAAGAAGAAGGAGCAGATCGGGAACTACGCCCAGGACGGGGCCGAGTGGGGCCCGGCGGGCGAGCCCGTGGCGGTGCGCTGTCATGACTTCCCGGACAAAGACCAGAAGCACGCGATCCCGTACGGCATCTGGGACCAGGCCGCGAACGCCGGGTTCGTGAACGTCGGTACGGACGGGAACACCGCGGCGCTGGCGGTGGAGTCCATCCGCCGCTGGTGGCAGCTGACCGGGAAGGCCGCTTATCCTCGCGCTACCCGGCTGCTGGTCACCTGCGATTGCGGCGGCTCCAACGGGTACGCGAACGGGCACTGGAAGGCCGGGCTGGCGCAGCTGGCGCAGGAGACCGGGCTGGAGATCACCGTGTGCCACTTCCCGCCCGGCACCTCCAAGTGGAACACGATCGAGCACCGGCTGTTCTGCCAGATCACCCTGGCCTGGCGGGGCCGCCCGCTGACCAGCTACGACGTCATCATCAACACCATCGGC
The DNA here is from genome assembly GCA_019245115.1 of Streptosporangiaceae bacterium. Classification (GTDB taxonomy): domain Bacteria; phylum Actinomycetota; class Actinomycetes; order Streptosporangiales; family Streptosporangiaceae; genus JAFARZ01. The sequence continues at coordinate 3,620 of JAFARZ010000236.1, forward strand.
GCGGTCAGGACGAAAACCGGGCTGACCGCCACCGCCGTCCTGGACCACAACCAGTACCCCACCGGGATCAAGCTCAGCGACCAGCAGGTCAAAGACATCGAGGACCGCTGCTTAACACGCCATGAGGTCCGCGGCCAGTGGAACTACACCCTGCTGCCCGTCCCCCGCCCCGCCCCGCCACCACAACCCGCACCCGGACCGGCCGCCCCGCCCGGCCCGGACCTGCACGCCCTGGCCGATCCCGCGATCACCGGACTGCCCCGCGCCGACCTGGCCG
>JAFARZ010000295.1 GCA_019245115.1 Streptosporangiaceae bacterium
TCCGACGCGGACACTACGAACTTGGCACTGAGAAACCGGTGAACTTGCGGGTGACGACTGCCTTCGACGAGCTGGCCCTGGCGATCTGACCAACCCGGAAATCAACGAACTCGCCTGCCCCAGCTTCGCACAACGCAACAGCCCCCCGGTGCCAGGCCGCCGACAGGAAGGTCGCCGGGGCCTGGCCGGGGGTGATCCTGGCGCGGCGTTTGTCGATGGTGCGCAGGAACTCCAGCGCGGCGAGCACGTCGCGACCTCCGGTGTCGCTGGTGGCGAACGTGATGATGGACAGCAGGCGGGGCAGGAAACGGCGGATGGTGGTGTAGCGGTCGGCGAGTTCTTGCTGGAAGTCCTCGTCGGGTTGAGGAGCCAACTCGCCGACCACGGTGGCGGCGCTGTCGATCGCCTCCACGTCGATCGTGTCGACCACCATCTGCCGCAGGTCGACCTGGAGATCAGACAGGGTCTGGCTGATCGTGAGCCAGGCATGGCGCAGCTTGATCGCGGCGGCGTCGAGTTCCTTGATGGTGCGTAACCGGTCCTTGCCGGCCTTGGTCGCGGAGAAGCGGACGAGGTCGCCCATCAGCAGGTCGAACACCTCGATCGCCTCGTCACCGGCGACCGGCCCCATCGTGGCGGCGAACGCCACCAGCGTCGCCATGCGGCGCTGGTCGGACAGCTCGGCGACCGCCTGGGCGCGGGCGGCCTTGGCGAACCGGGCCAGGGCCGCGACCCGGCCGCGCGGCACAGATGTGAGGTCCCAGCCGTCGGCGCCGAGTTCGCGCAGGTCGACGGCGCGTTCCAGGGCTTTGACCAGGCCGGCACCGCTGATGTCGGTGGGGCTGCGCCGCAGGCGGTCCAGCTTCGAGACCCGGCGGCTGCCCTCGGGAACCAGGATGGCTTCCAGCACCGTCTGCTGTTCGGCGGTGGGGACGGCCGACAACAGCCGCAAGGTCCGTGCGCTGGTGCGGTCTCGCACCGCGGACACCAGCCGTTCCAACACGCTGACACCGGGCAGCAGGACGCGGTTTTCCACCAGCCGGTGGGTCGCCAGGTCGAACAGCACGATCGGGCGCTCGTTAGCCAGCCAGGAGCGGCTGTAGAGCCAGCGGGCGAGGATGAACCACTGCACCGGGTCGAACGCGGTGTAGTCGTAGAACTGGCGGATCTGCGCCTGGTGATCCCAGCGGGCTTCCTTCTCGCCGTAGCCCTTCAGATCCTTCGGTTCCAGGCCGAGCTGCGCGGCGACGTACTCCACCACGACGGGAGGCACGTCGGTCGGGTCAGGCAGGAACGTGCCGAGGAAGCGCACCGTGCCGACCTGCACGGCCCAGCCGAGCTGGTTGCGCGCGCCGTTGCAGGCCATCGCGCGGCGGCGGGCGGCGGCGTCGAGGTGGAAGAACCCGCCCAACTGGGTTTGATCCGGGTCGGCGTTGAACCGGCCGTAGCGGGCACGCTGATCCTCGGTGAGGAACCGAACCGGCACGCGGCAACCTCCACCCCTGCACACGACGAGCACCGGTGATCACGCGGTGAGATCACCCGATCGTGGCGGATTGTGGCAGGGCCAGATTCAGCCGAGCGCGCCTGGGGGCGCGGGCCCGGGAGTCACCAGAGCAGATCAATGCAGATCCACCTCGGAAATCGCTCGACCGGAGCAGCGTCACCTGGCTGTGCCGGCCTGACTAGACCGGTAGGGTCGCACGTGCACGATTCTGAACCGTGCGACCGCCGACGGGCGCATCGGCGTCCGGGACTCGAAAAACCCGACCAGGTGCCGCATCTGCACAGCCGACAGGCGTGGACGGGCGTTCCTGGCCGGGATCCGCTCTGGAGAGTTCGAGATTGACGGGTTCAGCCGCTGATCGGCCGGTGTAGCATCTCGCCGCTCGTGACATGTCGATCTTGCGTGACCGGGGCGTTCTTGGCTGTCTCACGGCCGTGTTACCCATGATCAGTCTCAAATCCGTGGCATTTCCTCGCGAGGGCGAGGCCGAGATCAGGCGGCTTGCCCGAGTCGGCCGAGTACGCCACGCTGAGCCCGAGCACGAGGACTAACCTGTGAGCCCAGATCGCGCACCGATGAGTTTCCCGCGCCGCGCCGGTTGTACGCCGGAGACCGACTGACGGAAGGCTGGCGCCATGCGGAAACTGATCTACGGCATGAACCTGACCCTGGACGGCTACATCGCCGCGGCCGGCGACGACATCGGCTGGAGCGGGCCGCCGAGCGACGAGCTGTTCCAGTGGTGGCTCGACCAGGAGCGGGCGAGCGGCCTGTCGCTGTACGGGCGCAAGCTGTGGGAGACGATGAGCTCCTACTGGCCGACCGGCGAC